>CBIHPB010000298.1:0-4715 GCA_966211485.1 uncultured Bdellovibrio sp. | reverse complement strand
TAATAGCGATTCACTTGTACGTGAGGAGCCGTGACCGAAGAGCCAGGGATCGTCAAAGATGTGATCTTGTAGGTGTTGTTTGGCAGATTTTGGATGTTTCGGCAGCTGTAGCTGCCATCACGGTATGCAAAAGCCGACGAGCCCAGAACTGCGATCAAAGAAATCAGAGACAGATGTTTCATAAAACCTCCTAGGGTTTGTTGAATGTTTAAAACTAAATGCGCGAGTAAGTTTCTTTCACACCGGTTGCATCGTAGATCGAAACAATCGAATGAATGCGGTTATTCTTAATCTGGAACCATTCGCTAAAGCTCAAGGTCCCAATCTCAGGGTCACGAGAGACCACATCGTACAAAGCGCAGGCCTTGTCGCCATCAGTGATGATCTGGTGAACTTTAATCGCCTGGATCAATAGTTTATCCTGAACGATATCGCTCAAAAAGCCATCGGCCGAGCTGAAATTTCCCAGCGGTCCCTTGAAAGAGATCCGGGAATCCAAAAGCGGGCTCAAGTCTTCGGCCCGGCGCTGGGGATTTGCGAAAAAGTGAATGTACTTTTCAACCAGTTCACGTGTTTGCATCTTAGTGTCCGATCGGGTGCCAAACGGTTTTGTATTCGACAAAGGCCAAAAGATTTTCCAATGACCGATCTTCTTTCAAAGGTCCCACCACGCGCTTCATGTTTTCAGCACCTGCTTCTTTCAGGCTGGCCAGAATTTTGTCGTCGTTGACTTGGCAGCTGATGGATTGAAGCTCCATATGCATGCCGTATTGGCCTGCCAGCTCGTCCAGCTGTCCCGTCAGTAAGTTCACAACACCTTTGGTGAGATCTGAAGTGGCGAAGACTTCTGAAAGTGGTGCAAGTGTCGCAGCCCCTTTTTCAGCCATCAACACAACAACTGTGTTTCCGGTCGCAATGATCGCTGCAATCTGCGCGACCAACGAACCAAAATCAAATTTCGGATCCGCCAACATACCGACAACACCCACAGGCTCTGGCGTCGTGAAGTTGTGATGAGGACCACTGACTGGGTTCACTGCGCCAAT
Organism: uncultured Bdellovibrio sp.; assembly: GCA_966211485.1. GTDB lineage: Bacteria > Bdellovibrionota > Bdellovibrionia > Bdellovibrionales > Bdellovibrionaceae > 21-14-0-10-47-8. The sequence continues at coordinate 3,669 of CBIHPB010000298.1, read as the reverse complement.
CACTTGTTGGTACTTGTCCGTCCAGCCAGCGTAATAAACGAAAGCATCAATCGCCGCATCGATCACTTTTTCGCTTTGAGCTTTGGTGTAACCCAAAGTCTCTGTCAAAATCTCGGCGGTCTCGGCGCGTTTGCCTTCCATCATCTCGGCCATGCGATACAAGATTTGTCCGCGGTTATAGGCAGACTTGCCAGCCCACGAGCTCAAAGCACCTTGGGCTGCTGTGATGGCGTTCCGCAAATCCTTGCGCGAAGCCCAGCAAAGGTGAGCATAGACGTTCTTTGTTTTATTCACATAGACGGGGAAGCTGCGGCCGGATTCCGTGCGAGGGAAATCTCCGCCAATGAAAAGCTTGATCGTCTTGGCGATTTGCAGATTATTTCCATTCAAGCCCGACATTATTGAACCTCCAAGTAAGGGAACAGACCGTGTCGGCCGCCTTCGCGACCAAAACCGCTTTCGAAATATCCGCCAAACGGAGAGGTCGGATCAAATTTGTTATAGGTATTGGCCCAGATCACGCCAGCCTTCAGTTGCGAAGCTGTTTTGTGAATCTTCGAACCTTTTTCGGACCAGATCCCGGCCGCCAACCCATACGGAGTGTCGTTCGCTTTCAACACCGCCTCTTGCGCTGTACGGAAAGTTGAAATTGCCAAAACCGGACCAAAGACTTCCACACGGCTCAATGTAAATGCCGACGAAACCGCGTTAAAGAAGCAAGGCTTTTGATAGTAGCCCTTGCTTGGCAAATTGTTCTGCGAAGATTCAAAGAACTCGGCACCCTCGTCACGGCCAGTTTGAATCAGCTCGCGAATTTTTGTGAGCTCAGCTTTCGAGTTGATCGCACCCACGTCGGTGTTCTTATCCAGTGGGTTTCCAACACGCAGTTGATTCATGCGGGTCTTCAATTTCTCGACAAACATTTCAGCAATGGATTCTTCCAATAACAAACGAGAGCCTGCGCAGCAGACATGTCCCTGGTTGAAGAAGATTCCGTTGATGACACCTTCGACGGCTTGATCAATCGCTGCATCTTCGAAAATAATATGCGCTGATTTTCCGCCCAATTCCAAAGTCAGCTTTTTATCCGTCTTCGAAATTCCACGAGCAATCAGCTTTCCAACTTCCGTTGAACCCGTGAAGGCCACCTTGTTGATATCATCATGACCAACCAATGCCGCCCCAGTTTCGCCAGCGCCTGTGACGATGTTGACGACGCCGTCCGGAAGACCCGCTTCTTGAAGGATCTGCGCCAAAAGCAAAATCGAAAGTGAAGTGGTCTCAGCAGGCTTGATCACGATGGTATTTCCACAAGCCAAAGCCGGAGCAATTTTCCAAGCTGCCATCATCAGGGGGAAGTTCCAAGGGATCACTTGTCCCACAACACCCAATGATTTGGTTTTGCGTCCAGGTCCCGCGTAATCCAATTTATCAGCCCAGCCGGCATAATAGAAAAAGTGCGCAGCCACTAACGGAATATCGGTATCACGAGATTCACGAATCGGTTTTCCATTGTCCATGGTCTCAAGCACCGCCAGCTCGCGCGCGCGCTCTTGAATCAATCGGGCAATGCGATACAGATAACGACCGCGCTCGCGACCCGACATCTTCGACCAGACGGTGGTGTAAGCTTTGCGAGCCGTACGTACCGCGAGATCCACATCTTTCGCATTCGCTTCGGCAATCTCTGCCAAAACATCGCCGGTCGCTGGATTGTAAGTCGGGAAGTACCTGCCACTGTTCGGAGCGACAAATTTGCCGCCGATAAAAAGTTTATTCTGCGGCTCGATCTTCACGATGTCGGTCGCTTCGATCGAAGGAGCATATTCGAAATTCAAGCCCGTGGTTTCCTGGCCCGAATCAGTTTTTTCGTTTTTAGACGTGTGTGTTTGCATCTTCAATCCTACCTAGTCGATGGAGAAAGCTTTGTCGTAGTAATAGCGGCCAGTCAGTTCTTTGTAGATCTGCTTCAAAAGATCATTCAACAAAGCGCTGGCGCCGAAGCGGAACATCTCTGGCGTCAACCAATCTGAACCCAAGGTTTCATTCACCATGCACAGATAGTGAATTGCTTGCTTCGCCGTGCGAATGCCACCCGCTGGCTTCATGCCGATTTTCTTTCCCGTGCGTCGGTGAAAATCCGCAATCGCTTGTAGCATCACCAAGGTGACGGGAAGGGTGGCCGCTGGGGTGACCTTGCCAGTGGAAGTTTTAATAAAATCAGCACCAGCTTCCATCGCGATATCCGAAGCCAAACGGACGCGGTCATAAGATCCGAGCTCGCCGGTTTCCAAAATCACTTTCAGATGAGCATCCCCACAAGCCCGCTTGATCTCGACGATCTCGTCGAAAACTTGCTGATAGCGGCCCGACAAGAAAGCACCGCGATTGATGACCATATCAATTTCAGTGGCACCTTGCTCGACCGCAAAGCGGGTGTCTTCGATTTTCACTTCGAGGGGCGCTTGGCCCGAAGGAAAAGCCGTCGCGACCGATGCGATTCCAATTCCTGTTCCACGCAAAGCTTTCACCGCAACCGGAACCATCGAAGGATAAACGCAAACCGCCGCAACTGACGGGATCGCTGGCAGAGATTTTTTCGCTAGCGAAGACGCGATCAAATCCGGAGGAACCGGATTGCGAGCCTTCTGGCACATCTGCAAAACTTTTCCCGGCGTGTCCGCGCCTTCCAAAGTCGTCAGGTCGCACATGCTAATCGCAAGATACAAGGCTGAAAGCTTGGAATCTTTTTTGATACTGCGTTTGGTGAAAAAATCGGCGCGCTCGTTGGCGCCGACTTCGTCAATGGGTTGGGCCCAAATGGCGATGGGCGCACCATTGTCTTTGGTGACTGTAATCGTTCGCAAATTCCCCTCGATTCAACACTCAAAATGAAATGTCGATCGACAGCCTAGCCGCGTCTGGAGTCGATTTCAATGCATGCTTGCGCGCCGCATATGTGTTTGCGCAAAGAGCGTGTCTTTTTGACCAGATTGTTTTGCCTTTGGTCGGCCTTATGTCCAGACTGAAGGAACTCCGATTTCATAGAAATCAAAATTGATGTGGTGTGAGGGGCGCAGCAGTCTTGCTGCGAAGGGCTCCTCTTTGTTTTAAGCCAAATTTTTAGCTCCAAAAATTGACAAGGGGGTCAATCGATGAATTTTCAACGCTTTATTCTCGCTTCTTTGTGCGCTCTGGCATTCGCTCTTCAGGTCGGTTGTGCTCAACCTTCCTCTGACAGTGGTGCGGCAGCCGAAGAAGAGGCGACAAATCCTCCGGATACCGCGAAGGTCGAACCGCAAAATCCAAGCGGTCCCTCACTGCCGCCGGCGACTCCAGAAAAATATGGCACCAGCATTTTGCTGTTCAATGGCGTTGGCATCTCGACATCCGATTGGCAGAACACCGAGAGAATCATCAAGTCCATGGGAATTCCCTACAAGCTGGTCAATTCCTCACAATTGGATGCGATGAGCCTTGAGGATATGAGTAAATTTGGAATGATTCTGGTTCCAGGCGGCAAAGCGGGCACGATCACTGGTGGTCTCAGAGCTTCCACACGCGTGCGAGTGCGCCAAGCGGTTCGTGACGGTGGCGTTGCGTACTTGGGAATTTGTGCTGGAGCCTTTATGGCTGTCGAAGCTGGAGCAGAAACCAACAACACAACCG
>CBIHPB010000297.1:0-4731 GCA_966211485.1 uncultured Bdellovibrio sp. | reverse complement strand
GTTCAGCGGGTGAAGGTCATCACAAAACTGAAGGGCGCGCAAGTCGCCGTGGATTTCATCGGTGGTGAAAGTGCGGGTGCGTGCCTGCGCTCGTTGGCCGACAATGGACGTTTGATCGTGAATGGATTATTGGGGCAAGAGCGCTACATGCCAATTGATACCAAGGCCGTGATCTTTAACAGTCTGCAAATCATGGGTTTTTGGGTTGTGGATTGGGCTCTGCACACAGATCCTTATGTCAAAGAAGGGGTCTTCAGCGAAGTTTTCCACTGGATGCATAATGGAAAATTGCTCGTTCCTGTGCACGCCAAATTCCCGCTGGAAGATTATCAAAAAGCCATCGAAGAAGCAGCCGTTGCAGGCAGTCGCGGACGAGTCCTGTTTACGCCGTAAGCTCTTTAGCGCCTAGAATCAGTGCTGTATCCTGCTTCGCGCAAAGATAGATCTGTGATTGATCTTTTTTCCCCGCGAAAACTTCATTCAGGAAAAACAGAAGTCCACTTTGGGAATTGACCAAGTGGATTTTCATCGAGTTTAAAGAAGCTTGAACATCTTTCTGGCGGGAAACGATTCCGGTCTCTGCCCAACCATGCCAGTTGATCGTGGCAAAACGAGCTTTCGGGTAATTGGAATTAAAAGCAGCTGTGACGGCATTCAGGAAATCATTGGCTGCGCAGTAATCTGTTTGACCGCTGAGGCCCAGCCAACTGCTCATCGATCCAAAATTGATCCAGCTTTTGATTTCGTTCATCTTGATGTTGCTGATGAGATTCGCAAATCCCACAACTTTCGGATTGAGAATTGTTTCGAAATCATTCCAAGTCTTGTGCTTCAGGACTTTCGATTTTTCGATGCCGGCGCCATGAATCACAACATCCACGCGCGAGTAAGTTCGATAGATTTCATCCATCGTCGCTTTCGTGCTTTGAGCATCGGTCAAATCACAGACAAAGTATCGATAAGAAATTCCAAGCCTTGTCATGCGATCGAGGTTGGCCTGAAGGTCTCGTTCGGCATCGATTCGCTGGAATTCTTCGACGGCGGCTCGAATATCGATTTTGCCAGAGGTCTTCGACATCAGGTGCTTGAGATAGTTTTCTTGCGTGACGGCACCGTAGTTTTCCAGCAAGGCGACAGTGATGTCCCAATATTTTCCGGGCTCGGAACGTCCGATGATAGCGAATTTAGAGTCCGGCAGCAGCTGTCCCAGGTGCTCGGTCAGGTAAGCGCCGATTCCGCGGCCGGCCCCGGTGAACACAATGACATCGCCATTGTGAATTTTTTGTGGTGCCTTGGATTCAAATTCGGTCGTGATTTGCGGTTTCCAAGCGTATCGGGTCTTTCCCAAGTAGACAGCTGGAAAGTCTTTCGAGTTGGCGGCGAGCTCTTGTTCGATTTCAGTTTTGATTTGCTCGTAGGAAGAGTCGCTCATCACAAACTTAAGCTTGGTCTGCGGCATTTCCAAAGCCAATGATTTGAAAAATCCGCAGGCCATGGAGGCGATGCCGTTCGGCAGTCCCTGAGAATCGACACCGAAGGCGGCATGAACGCCAATAGTTTGACCCGGACGGTCTTCCAAAGCTTTTCCAAAATTAAAAAGAATTTTCTTCCATTCCAAAATCGAAGCGGCAAAGGCCGATGCATTGTGAACGGGAGAAGGCGCGCTTGAGAAATCCAAAATCACCCGAAGATGTGGCGAGTTCTTCCAGATTTCCGAAGACTGAAATGCATCTTTTATATTGAAAACGTGTGGATTGAGGCCGGCCGTCGCAGCAGCCAATGGAAGCGGCGATGGGGACAGGCTTGTGCAAAAGCGATCCAGCTGATTGGGCGGAAGTTCGGGAAGCGGAACGGGCTTGGCCACAACCGTCGGAGCTGGAATCTGAATCTCTTTGCTTTGGATCAAGTGTTCAAAGTAGGGACGGAATGTATTGTGATCCAAAACTTCACAAGTCAGTCCCGCCCTCTTCAGAACTCGTCTTGTCTTGTAGGAAAACCAAAGCGGCAGGTTCATGTAGTTGGCAATGAACGAGCGACCATTGGAAGCCTTATCAAACAGAGATTTCATATTGGCGAAGGCATGATCCGGTCGCCGGTCGCACTCTTCTTTCATCAACTGTTCCCACTGCGGCAGTTCAACTGTTTCCAGAGGGTATCCATATTGCGCCAGCATCTCGGCGATTTCGATTGTCGTGCGGCCGCTTGAGCTCATGATATGAAACGTCTGCATCGGCGGAGACGGCATGATCCCCAAATACAAGATGGACTTGGCGGCATAGTCGACCGGCGTGATTTCCCAGTAGTTGTAAAACCGGAACGACTTTCCGGATTCGACCATGGCCTTCAGAATTCCAAAGAAAAAATATTCGCGGTGGATGACAGGATGCGAAGGCGGTCCGCAGATCAAGCCCGGGCGGAAAATTCGGATCGGGAAGCCTTGCTCGCGCGCTTCGATCATCAGCTTTTCGGCAACCCATTTGGATTCGATGTAGCCACCCATGTTTTTCACAGAAGGGGACGGTGGATCTTCTTCATCCAAACCGTCTGCCATTGTGGCATTGTCATCGGCCAGTGTGGCGATCGTCGAAATGTATGAAATCGGAATGGGCTGTGCCCCTTGGGCAAGTTCCAAAACATATCGGCAGCTTCCAACATTCACAGCTTCCAAAGATTCCAAAGTGGACGTCCACGAAACCTTGGCGGCACAGTGAATGATAAAGTCGATGCTTTGCTTGAGACTGTTGAACTGATCAAAGGTCAAACCGAAGTAAGGCTTTTCCAAATCTCCGGACCAAACTTGAATGCGGTCTTTGTATTCAGGCTTCCAAAGCCCCCAACCCTTCATTGCAATTTCAAGGCGCATTTTGCTGGCAGCTTCGCCACGGCCGCGAACCAAAGTGTGCACGGTGGCCTTGGTGTTATCCAGCAACTCGGCCAAAAGATAACTGCCCAAGTAGCCGGAAGAGCCGGTCAGAAAAACGCGCTGATAGCTTTGAATGGTTTTGTAATAGTGTTCGGTTGGACTGGAGGTCATTCCTTATTTTCCTCCAGAAGCGAATTCGAACACAAGTGCAGTTGGAGTCCAGTTTAGCCGGCGAAGCTGATGTGCAGGTGCTTGGACTCGGAGAGGTTGGATTTTCGTCCCTTCAATAACAAACCGCAGCTCATGACTGTGCGACGGTCTTTTTCGCAGTAGATGTAGAGGTTGGCCGAATTCTCGATCACCATGCGCAGACCGATGCCGGCTCCACCATTGCCTAGGTCGGGCTGGACCTGATTGCTGGCAAAGGATTTTAGAAGATGTGATGTCAGCTGGTCCCGATCCAAAGATCCGTGACTGTCAATACAACCCAAAAACAATTGGTCATTGTCAAAAGCTGCAAAGAAATCGATGGATTTTTCTGCCGAGCTGATAATATTCGCGGTTCTTTCGACTCGAATTTCAGGAGTCGACTGGAAAGGAGCATTGTAAAGCGCGTTCGTATAAAGCTCGTCCGAAATCTGGATCGCCAAATCCATCACCGATTTGACCTGCGGTTTCTGAGAAAGAAATGTTTCCAGCGAGGCCAAAATCTTGGTGCGATCTTTTGTCGATCGCCCCTCCAAAAACAAAGCGTTGTTCGAAGTCTTCCAGTCGATTTCCTTCGAAAAGCCCTTAAAGAAAAAAGGGATTTCGCTATCCACCAAGGACTCGGGACTCATCAACATCAGACAGGAAACCAGCAGTTCTTTTTTCAGGTCATCGCGTTCGGCATTCAGGCAATGTCCGAATCCACGACGAAGAATCTGCAGGGAATTGTAGACCGACGTTTTCTTCATGATCACAATTGCTTTGTCTTTGTTGATCTTGTCAAAGTCGATCAAGTCATCCGGCAATTCCAGAACATGAATCTTTTCCAGTCCGGCGCGATGGGGCTCCAGCATCTGGGGAGACCAGTAACGGCTGCAAACTTCGAATGCGGTTTTCATGGACATATGTTTACTTTTTCAGTTTTGTCTGTGGAAATCCAGCGAAAACAGATTCGATGACATTAGTCCTTGTTAAGCGAAACCAAAATGCTAAGTTAAACCAATGAAAAGAATTATCATTGCAGGTGGAGGCACGGGCGGCCATCTCTATCCCGGATTGGCCATTGCACGTGCGATTCAAAAGCTAGACTCGACTGTCGAAATTCATTTCGTTGGGTCTTCACAGGGGCTGGAAACCAAAATCATTCCCAAGGAAAAGTTTCCGCTGCATCTGATTGCCGGTGGCAAATTGAATTTCTCTGGAAATCCTTTGGCGAAAATTCAAACGCTTTTGAAACTTCCGATCGGATTTGTTCAATCGTTGATTCTGACTTTGAAATTGCAACCGGCCTTTGTTCTAGGTGTGGGTGGGTATGCGTCTGGACCTTTTCTTTTGGCCGCGGCTTTATTGGGAAAACGAACGGCGATTTGGGAGCCGAATGTTTATCCAGGTATGGCCAATCGCTGGCTGGCGCGCTTTGTTCAGCGGTGCTTTTTCGTTTTTGATGAGTCGAAGAAACTTTTGCCTCATCCGAACTCGAAAGTTTTCGGTATGCCCGTGCGGGCTGAGATGGAAGATTCGGAAGACAAGACTCCGCTGATCCGGTCAGACTCTAAATTTCATCTCCTGCATTTTGGTGGCAGCCAAGGTTCGCGCGCCATCGGCAGGGCTGTTTGCTCTGCAATTCAGCAGGGTGGAGACTGGACTGAAAATTTAAAGCT
>CBIHPB010000296.1:0-4776 GCA_966211485.1 uncultured Bdellovibrio sp. | reverse complement strand
GAAGCAAAGCTGGTGTGGCGTCTGGCATTGGAATCAAACGGCGAAATGCGCACCAAGCGATGCACACCACTTTCCGCCTTCAGATATCCGTAAGCGTAAGGACCTTCGATCAACATCGTGACAGATTTAATTCCCGCCCCTTCGCCCTCGGTCATCTCCAAAGTCTCGACCCGGAACCCCTGCTGAGCCGCATAGCGCATGTACATTCGCATCAGCATTCCCGCCCAGTCGCAGGCCTCTGTTCCGCCAGCCCCCGAGTTGATCGAGAGGTAGCAAGAGTTGGCATCGAGCTCGCCATTCAAGACACGCTTGGTTTCCAGATCCTGTCCGATTTTTTCGAGACGAGTGACTTCGGTTTTCGCTTCCACAAATGAACCTTCATCATTGGCTTCGATGGCCATGTCCATCAGGACTTCGGCGTCGTCGACTCCGTTTTTAAATCCTTCAAATTCCTGAATGGCTTTTTCGAGAAAGGCTTTTTCTTTGTTCAGCTTTTGCATTTCCTCTGGTTTGTTCCAGAGGTTTGGATTTTCGGCAGACATCGCCAGCTCTTCTAAGCGGCGTTTCTTTTTGTCCAAGTCAAAGATACCCCCGAAGTTCGGAGGATAAGTTTTTAAGATCCGTCAATTTTCTCTTGAGGTCGTACGTTTCAGCGACGATTCCCATAGGGCTCCAGTCCGGTGTTCAAATGCTGTAAATCGCCTTTAAATGTCGAACTGAATTCGCAACCTGTCAAACAGTTGATCTTGAATCTGGAACATCTTTTTCGCCTCTGTAGCGGATCTTTCGTGATCGTAGCCTAAAAGATGTAAGACGCCATGAATCAACATGTAAGCAAGCTCGGCCTTAAAGCTGAGATCATGTTCTTTCGCCTGTTTTTGCAGCACCTGCGGACAAATGACAAGCTCTCCAAGCTCCAGCGGGGACGCCCCTTCGAAGCTAAGAATGTCGGTGGCGTAATTTTTCTTGCGATAGATTTTGTTGAGCTTCCTTGCCGGTGTTGAATCCAAAAAGACAATCGTCAGTTCCTGCGAAGTTTTGATCTTCAAGCGGCGGCGGATAAAAGTATCCACTTCAAGCATAAAACTCTTCGGCATTCGCACTTTGGATTGGTTGATGAGATTGATCATTTCCACTGCAATCTAACACTTTCAAAACACTCTGTCATCGACTGCTTCGGTCTGAATCTTGCTCGAAATCTGATTGGAGTATTGTAGGCTCTCGAGACGACCTCACCGGGGCAAGAAGGGATGCCTGCATGACCTGATAACTGACAGTGAGGAGGAGTTATGGTGCTCAGTGAAAACTTGCTTGGGGTCGCGCAAAATTTTGCCACTCCGGATATGATCCAAAAGTTCAGCGAAGCGCTGGGCGAACCAGCCGAAAAAATCAGAACCGGATTGAAAGCCGTCATCCCGGCCTTGCTGATGGGAATTGTGACCAAAGGGTCCACACCCGAGGGCGCGCAAAGTCTCACCCAAATGGCAAAACGAACGCCGACGCCGACCACGGATGTAAACCCGGCCGAAATTGATGCCGGAACACAGACGGCGGATCAAATTTTTGACGGTAATCTCAATTCCACCGCCTCAAAACTGGGAGCCAGCACGGGTTTAAGCTCACTCAGCGTGACCAAAATGATGGGATTGGCCACTCCGATTTTGATGGGCGTTCTGGGTTCCAAAATTCAAAAAGACGGTCTCAATTCGTCGGGACTGATGAGTTTTCTCAGTCAGCAAAAAGCCACTTTGGGTGTTTTGATGCCCGATGCACTGAGCGCTCGATTTTCCAACGCCACCGAAGGAGTCGACATCTCTCTTCTAAAAACCTCGCCCAGTCGTTCTTGGATGGGAGTCGGACTGATCGCCTTGGTTGCAATTCTGGCGGGCCTTTGGGTCTTCAGCCGAAATCAAAATACGCCGATCATTCGCGACTCGTCTCCGGTCGCTGTGACGGACACCGGAATGGTCCCGGCCAGCGAAGCTTTGCCACAAAGCTTGGATACGCTTGAGAATTTTTTAGCGGCTCCAGTTGCAAGCGAACTTCCTAAACGATTTCGTTTCGAGAACCTGCATTTCGAAGCTGGCACCACGACTTTGATAACCGGCTCAGAAGTCGAATTGGGACAGATCGCTTCTGCACTGATGGCGCATCCTCAAGCACGGGCTCGCTTGGAGGCTTTCACGGATTCCGATGGCCAGCCTGAAATGAACCGCGTGCTTTCACAGCGACGAGCCGAAGCCGTGCGCGATCAATTGATCGCCCGGGGAATTGCAGCCAACCAAGTGGAGGCCGTGGGACTTGGAGATCAAAACCCGGTGGCTTCGAATGAAAGCGAAGAAGGTAAGGCGATGAATCGCCGAGTGGAATTTATTATCACCGAAGCACCACGGTAAAATGTGGTGCCTCTATACAAACAGAGATTCCAAGATAAAATGGAACTGGAAGCGCCTCTGGGTTGGCGCATCCAGTATTACTTGAAGCGGCCGTCTATATCCGAATCACCCAATCTCGGATGCACCTTGCCTCTTTCAGTCACCGGGATCGAAACCGCGATTTTCTTCTCCCGTCGAATCCATCCAAAAGACTCCATGCAATTCTTAGCCAGGTAATCGACAGCATTCTTGTAGTCTCGTCCCCAGCTGATAATCCGAGTAAAGGGGCGAAGGGTGAAAAGCTTCGTTTTTGATTTGGGACTGACTTTCTGCACAGCCATCGCAAGCTTCGAAGTCAGCGCCCGGATAAACCGCACATAGTCTTGTCTCTCCCGAATCTGAATCAGGAAGTGAATATGCGACCAATTAATCGCGACGTCATACACGCGCACATAAAATTTACGAGCTAACCTTTGGATCAGTCTTTGTAGCCTTCGATTACCGGGCACAAACACCTTTTTCTGATTTGCTTTCAAGATCAGATGCAAAGGAAGCTTGGTTGAAAGAGGTCTTTGTGATTTTCTCTTCCCAATTAGATCCTTTCCACCGAAGGATTTCTTGTAGTCTTTACTGAACTCAAACTTTGTTTGCCGCATTTGTTTTACTCCTACTCTATTCATCAAATACTGGAGTGTTCATAACATCAGTTTTTCAGAGCCTATTTTAAGAAGCATGGAGAGCAGCAAAAAATCCATCCATAAACAGTCATAAACCCTTCGCCCCGCTTCGCATTCAAACTTTCCAAAGAATTTTTCAAAATCAAAAAATAAACCCGACAGCAAGCTGCTAATTGCGCAGAAAAACCCGTCAACATTTATTTAAAAAATATTTTCCCGCGCCACTCGGGTAATGTTCATCAGGTAAAAGACGTTTGTCACTCAAGCAAAGCTCTTCAGGCAAAAGATGTTCGCCACATGAACAATGTCCATCGAGCAAACGACGCCCTCCACGTGCCTCCATTCCCCTCTCTCCTTGCGAGAGCGTTCCCTCATGAAAATGGCCGCGAGCCACAGTCCGTCCACCTCGACAGCACCACGTTAAGGCTGCAACGCTGACGAGGACTTACTTGGGTTGAAAATTAAAGAACGGGGCCGGAGCTTCTGAGGCCCCGCCACCAGCGGATTTCGGATAGTCGATTCGCTGATGGTAAATGCCCAACAAAATACGGGCGAAGGCTTGCTCGACCTTCGAGAGATCCTTCAGCGTCAGGCTGCACTCGTCCAGCTGACCTTCCATAAATTTGCGCTGAACAATATTGCGCACAATATTCTGCAGACGAACCGGCGTGGGCTCGTCCAGCGAGCGACTGGCGGCCTCGATACTGTCAGCCAGCATGCACAGAGCCGCTTCACGGAACTGTGGTTTCGGCCCTGGATAGCGGAATTCCTCTTCAGAAACTTCGCAGTCATCTTCGGTCTTAATATCCATCGCTTTGTTATAAAAATAAGAAATCAAAGTCGTTCCGTGATGCTGGATAATACCATCGATGATCGGCTTTCCAAGCTTATGAGCCATCCCCAGCTCGACACCGTCTTTCACGTGCGCCACCAAGAGGGTTTTACTCATATAAGGTGAGATATGATCGTGGGGATTTTGCCCGGGCTTTTGATTTTCAATAAAGTAATTGGCGTGCTCCATCTTGCCGATGTCGTGATAATAGCTCATCACTTTCGCCAGCAATGGATTGGCACCGATTTCCTCCGCCGCGGCCTCCACCATCGAGCCCACCAGCATCGAGTGATGATAAGTTCCGGGAGCTTTCACGATCATATCTTTCAAAAGCGGATGATTGAGGTTCGAGAGCTCAAGCAGCTTCACATCTGTTGTGTAGGCGAAAACAGATTCCAAGAATGGAACCATAATCATCGCGCCCATGGCCGAAAAAATACCGGCCAAGAATCCAGCCGGCACCGAGCCCACCAGTTCTTTCAGGAAATTTCCTTGATCCATTTTAGTCACGACCAACATCAAGACAATCATCAGCGCATTGACGACGCCGGTTCGAACGCCGGCCCAGTAGATGTCATTGCGTTTTTTGCAGTTGTAAACGCCCCGAGCCGCCGCGATTCCGCCCGCGAAAGTCACCACCATGAACGAGAAATTCATCTCGGTCATCAAACCCATGGCGACCGACCAAAAGGCGGTGAAAAGCCAAACGACTTCGCCGGATTGAATCAAAAGACCGACCAGCATCGGAGCTGACGCCACCGGCATCAGGTACAGGAAAATATCATGCGGAAGTCCCGATCCGAATTTCGTCACAAACGCGGTCTCGGTTACAAATAAGAATAGCTTCGCAAACACGACCGTGATCAAAGTCACGGTTCCCATGACAAAAATA
>CBIHPB010000295.1:0-4778 GCA_966211485.1 uncultured Bdellovibrio sp. | reverse complement strand
GGTGTAATAGTCTTTCAAAGAATCTGTCACCGCAAACTCGGTCAGAGTTGCAATCTTTGCTTCAATCCCATCCAAGCGCGCCATATTAATGCGATGGTTGGTATCGATCATTTGTGCCATTTCAACAATGGCCTTCAAGGTTTGCTTTTGCAGTTGAATCGTTTCAATTTGCAGATCGATCATGATTTTCTGGTTCTTCAAAATAGCATCCAATTTTCCTGACAGCTCGGCATGTCTTGCACCAGCTGCATCCATTCCACCACCGACTCCGCCCATGGCGATTCCTACAGCAGAAACAACCCCGACGACCCCGCCCGAAGACAGCTTGTCCATAATCAGAGAGACTTTATTGACCCCGTCGACAACAGTCTGGGCCTTACGGACAGTTTCTTCATCCAAAAACAGTTTCCCGGCATTCACCAGCAATTGACCGGCATCAGCCAGCTCACGAGTTGCCTTCGCCAATTTTTCAGTGCTGGCTTTAACTTTCTTGTAAGACTCACTGACAGCAGCTTGGTTCGGTGCCGGATTTTCTGAATCCACCTTACCTTCTAACAAATGCCGCCCTTGATCGATGGCGTTCAACCATTCTTTTCGTTTTTCCGGCTCACGAAACAAGGTATCAGCGCTGTAATTTGGAATCTGGTTCCGCACCTCTTGAAGACCCGCGCTCAGTTCATTTTGTGCTTTTTTGATATCCGACCAAGATTTCTGGACCGAGTTCCGAAATTCTGCGAAAGTTTTCGCTGTATTGACCAGCTGTTCATAGGTATGAATAGCGATCACTCCTGAAGTCACGGCATCTTTCATTTTCTGATGATCTGCCAACAGATTGAAGACAGCTTCGGTGATATACTTTTTAACAACCGCATCGACATCTGGATTTCCAGAAGAAGCGATCTGATCCAGCTTCTTCGCTGATATCAATGCTTTGATTTTGGCCTCTTTCGATTTGCCTTCCATCTTTTCAAGTTCACCGATCTCATTTTCAATTCCGGAAGCTTGAATTCGCTTCAAAGCTTCTGCCTGGGCTGACAATTGAGCCGTTTCGTCGTAAATTTTAAAGACAGTTTCCAATCGGCGTTTAGACTCTTCTTTGAGAGTTCCCAAATCCACAAGGTGACTTAAACTCATCACCGAATAATTTCCCTCTGAGGCTTGAAACGGCAAAGTCAGATTCAATTCATCTTCATGAGTATCAAAGAGACTTTCTCCGCCTAAAAGCATTTGTCGCATTTTTTGATTCTGTTTATTCATGATTTGGCGTTTAAACCGAGACAGATCGAATGAAGAATCAGCGACCGCTGAAATTGTCAGCGGTTCACCCGTCTCTTTGATCTTCTGCTTGAGGGCTGGTACCAAGGCTTCCGCCGCAAACAACGAGATTTCTCCTCGAGTCACTTTGCTCAACCAGTCGGCATACAAAGTGTCAGCTGACGTTTTGGCATTCAGCTCTGTCGGAGTCCCAGAATTTCCAGAGCCACTATCACCACCAGAGGTACAACCAACAAGAAGGTAGAATGGAATCATGGTTGAAATAAAATTTTTAAATGTCGAATTGAGTTTCATGGCATCCTCCTCTTAAAGTCCACGCTGATTCAGCTCTTCGCGCACAGCTTTTTGAATCATTCGCTGCAACTCTGCCGAACTGAGACTGCTTTTGATATTGCTAATTTCCGTTGCCTGAGCCGAAATGGATGGCTGGAAATCCTGACGGACAGCTCGGATATTTGTTTCCATCTGCATCAGGCTATTACCATGAGTATTTACTACATTTAGCAATTGGATCGGAGAAACATAACTGACACAAACTTGAGTACATACAGGCACGTTGTCACCGCCCGTACCACCTCCGTTGTATGGACAAACTTCGCGGTATTGATTGCAGGCAACGGCTTCGGCCGGCGAAAAACTGCCTGTCTCCCAAGTCAAATGCAGCTGTGCAAACGACACCGCTGGCAGCAAAGTCAGCAATCCCAAGATCATCGAACTTTTTTTCATAAAACCCCCTAAATTGGTTTGTTAAGAACTTCCGGACAGGGGGTAGAGCAATGGAAGGGCCAGTATTAAATCAAACCAGAGAGAGCTGGCGCTTAAATGCAATTAAATCGCAGAGCTTATCCGGAATCCAAGAATGTCCGTCCAGAAATCCGGATCCGGAACGTCTTGTTTTTCAATCAATATTATTGAAAAGGAATTAAGTCGATCCCTTCTCAAGGCACTTTGAAGCACTGATTTTTTGACCTATTTAAATTCTTTTAAACTTGCAGAGCTTCTGCGGTGGCTTTTTTCGTGGCTCGAAAGGACTCATATGAATAATCCGGGATCGAAGAGAGCCAACCATCGAGTCGCCATTGATTTCCCAGGCTGAAATGGTCCGGCGCTTTTCACCGCCACCCATGCACATGACTCCTGGCTTTAAATAAACTGTCGTTTCTGTCACTTTTGGGCCATCACCGACAGTTTCTGTGTAGCCCAGAATTCCATCCGAAAAACAGGAATTGAATTCACGTCTCCCCTGGTCGATCGCTAGAAATTCGATCTGCGAACCATCATCGAACTTGCCAATCACGGTGTGGTCCTCGGCCGACGCGAAAAGCGTGAGCGGCCCTTTATAGTTCAAAGCGCATTCTGGATGCGAGATCTCTGGAATCAACTGCCAAGTCCCATGAAAAGCCGAATAATCAAAATCCAAGGCAAAGGCTGTGCTTGAGACTAACAGAATGAGCGCCAACAATTTCATATTCACCTCTGAATCAAATTTCTAAAAGTTGCAAGTCTCTGAATAACGACCGGCATCACCTGTGGAGGTGACCGAGCTCGCTTTGCCATTTTTCAAAGCGATTTGATATTCGAATTTGAACTTCGAATGCCATCCGAAAAGTTGATGTTGCGTATATTTCAAGTGAATTTGATCGGGCGAAACTGAGCAGTCATTGATGATGTATTCATTCAGACCGTTGATTCGATCGTCCATCTCGGCATCCAGCCAAGTGACCATTTGATAGTCCGGAATTCCATCATGGATTTTTTGCGGATCAATCTGCTGATCACGCAAATAAAATTGCTCGATCTGCAGTCCATTCACATTTTGCTGGGAAGGTGTCGAAAACTGGCTAGATGAAACATGCAGTTCACATGTCGAAGTTTTAAATTCCACCTTCTGCCCAGGAGCCAAAGAAAAGGCACGAGCGATGGCATTTATGCAAGCCGCTGGCGAAGTATTCTGACCTGCCTGCGAAATATGGGCTGTTATCAGCATCAATCCAATCACCACGATTCTTTTCACAAAACCTCCTCGGAAAAGTTGTTTTAATGATGCCAGAAACGCCAAATTTTATACAAAGGACCACGCGTCACAGGATCTTGATATCTGTGCAGCAATGACCGAAGAGATTATTTGTTACAAACTCCATCATAGTGATTTTCCATTCTGACAAGCGAAGCTCTTGCCACGCCATTATCGCACCATGATGTGGTCACAGCATACGGGACCCGTCCGCAGTCGTATCCATTGCAAGGATCGACTCCGCGACTGGTACACCAAGCTAATGCCGAAGCGCGGGCCGCAGCCTGGCAGGGCCACTGATTGCGTCTTCTGCTAAAGCTAAAGACATTGCGGTGCATGTTGCTTTAGCGCCAGCGACCAGACTTCCATCCAATTCTTTGAATACCGTACCGAGGACCTAGACTCCGACATTGGCAGTGGCAACAGTTGCGGTGATGGACAAGGCCGTTTTGAGAAAAGATCTGCGGGAAGTGAGATCCAGCTTTGAATCCGAACTGTTGTTGGACATAAATTTATCTTAGCTATTGATGGAGTTCGCGCAATGAAGATTAGGAATTCGTTGTCCTTGGTCCAGCGTTAAGATTGATTTTCACCTAAAACAAACATTCATTTACTTGTTCACTTCGCCATCTGACCGTCGAGATTCGACGAGCATCGTCCAATACGATTCGATTGTCCTGTAAACAATTACTTATTCATGTCGATGCCGTTGCTGATTTTTCGTCAGCTTCGATTTCCGCCAAAGAACCTTTAGCACCCGTTTCTGGCTTGCTCATCAGCAACTTGGCTCTAGATTTTTCATCAACTTACAAACCCAATCAGTGCTTTAACTAAAAGTATCAAGAAGAAAATCAGAAGCATACGCGACTCTTTCTCCTTAGTTTTTCTTTTCTCCGGCGAATACTTGCGAACGGTTTCTGAAAGTTGAAACCGAGTCGCAATGTACTTGCCCAAGAAAAGAAGGGTTCCTGCTATAGAAAGAAGCAAGTCAAAATATTTCATCTGCCAACCTCTCTCTTCAATTGATGGCTTCCTGGATTAGTAATATCCATATGATCTAGCTTCAGTTTAACGGCGCTTCCATCAATTTCCCTGTCAAATCGGCTTGGATCCATGCGCCCTGAATTAGGTTGAGCAATCGCCAATAAGCCCTGATTAGAATCAATATCTTCACGAACGTTGATCAGCTTATGAAAGCTCTTAAGCATTTCTCTCATTCGAAGAATTCCAGATCCTCCATCTTCACTGCGGTTGGGATTAACCTCAGAGCCGGTATTGGAAGCCTGCTCACCTGCCGCCAAACGATTCACTTCATCCTCATCCTCTTTTGCCTTTTGCTTGCGATCGCGGTCCTCTTTTTCCGCTTTTTCTTGTTCTGCCTTTTTCTCTGGGGCTTTCTGCTGTTTTTCTTTGTCCTCAGCTTCCCGGGCCTTTACGTAATCATCATGTTTAGTGATAGCTCCGTATAAAGCTCCTGCAGCAAAGGCAC
>CBIHPB010000294.1:0-4840 GCA_966211485.1 uncultured Bdellovibrio sp. | reverse complement strand
TCCCCCGTGTCTACCAAGGACACTTTGATACTAAGTTTAAGGAAAAACCAGTCATTACAATTACTATGCCAGCAAAACCGCACCCAATTTGCTCCCAGGCACTTAGAATATATACTTTTTCTATAAACTATTTTTCGTTGAGATGACCCCACATAACCTAGGAAGAGTTCTTTGCAATAGCGTGCCGGACTCCAAATACAATTTAGCCATGCCAGACGTCCGAAATTCGGCCAATCCCGTCCGCTAATCGGCCAATTTTAGAATTGAGGCGGGAAACTAACCCAATCTTCATGTGTGGTCAGAAATGCTTGTCCACTAATACTAATGAAATTCAAAGGTGACTAAAAATGATGGGCAATGCCTAGCCACCAAAAGTCATTTCACAGAGGTAGGACCAGCCTTCAGATTTTTCAGCAATCCATCCCCACCAACGCCCGCAGCACCATCAGCGCGTACCCGCAAGACATCACCTTGGCACCTTCAACCGGGCCCAGCACAGGGAACTCCATCGCAGCTTTCAAATGATGATTCGAGTGATAGCCCAGATTGAACAGCGAAAGATTCGTGATCAAGTAATAACAATCCCAACTGTGCCAAGCGCGCACCGGCTCGGGACGGCCTTCTACACCGGTGGCGCGGACTAAACCCTTGTGTTCGATGTACTCGACCGTTTGAAGCATCAGCACGCCAACCAAGGCCGCCGCCAACCACTGCAAAATCGCAACAGGCACGCCCGTCCACAACCACACTGCCGCACCAACAAAAACCAACAACCCCACGTAATGCCACAGACGATTCCCTAGACCCAAACCCTGCTTCTCACGCTCAAGCACATACACCTCGCGCAGGTTTCCGAACAGACTTCGCGCCCAATAACTCCAGACCTTTTCGTCCGCGTGCGCCGTCGCGGGATCGCGATCGGTTCCCACATACCGGTGATGAACATCGATGTGCGTGATCCGGTACCACGCAAAATTCGACAGAGTCAGATTCAGCACGCCGACTGCTCGGGCCCACGCGTTTCGACGATGGACCAGCTCGTGAGCGGTGTTGATTCCCAAAAGTCCTAGCATGATTCCCATCGACACGATTGCGCCGACGACTTCCCACCACTGTGAATAACTTTGGATTCGCCACAAACTAAATCCCAGAAACGCGATCAAAAATGGCAACGACGCAAACAGTGCGATCTCGGCAGCCAGAGGATGAAACAAAATCCTGCGCCAAAATCCCGAGGAAATTCGGCGGTCTTTGATCCACTCATCAAGTGCAATGTTCACTCCGAAAATCAGGAGTAGGCCGCTCCAGGCCCACATACCGCCATGACTGATTCCAGCCCAGGTGCCCGCCGCTAAAAGATAAGGAAAGAAGAAACCCATATCACAACATCTTGCGTTGAAACCCCAAGCCGGTCAAAGCGAAAGCCCGCCCCTCAGAAGCTCTCTGCCGATTGAGGCATCCCTGAAGGTGATATTTTGAGATCAGAAGCTCCTCGCTTCTATCGCCACATTGAGACCGAAAGAATCGCTCAAAAAACACCCATTCCCAAAACCCTGAAGCCCCACATAAACCGGCAAATCTGCTTCCCTTTTTGGCCTCGCGGTGAAATGATAAACGTCTTCAAAAGGACTCTCAAAGTGCATGATTTAACTGAACTTTTAAACTCGCTGTCGGCCGCTATTCCGGTTTGGGCTTCAGCCTCTGTCAGCCTGCTTTTTGGTATTTTGATTGGCTATGCGATTTACGGAATTTGGCAGGCGTCGACACTGAAAATGGCGCAGACCGAAGCGGATGACATTCTTCAAGACGCCAAGGACGCGGCCGAAATTCGACTGCTGGAAGAAAAAGAACGCATCCAAGAAATCGAAGTCGAACTGTGGTCCAAAGATGAAAAGATGATGCTGGAAACTGAAGAGCGCATCGAAGAACTGGAAGAGCTGGTCCAGGAGAAAAAACAAAAAGCCGATACTCGCTACAGCCAAGAACGACAGAAGACCGTCAATCACGAAAACGAAGTCAAAGAGGGCGAAAAGAAAGTTCAAGCCCAGGACCAGACCTTACAAAAGATCAAGGCCGAGCTCAATCGAATGGGCGAAGATCTTGCTCAGAAGCTTGCGACTCGCTTGCAGATGACTCCGGATCAAGCCAAGGCCGAGCTGATTCAACAGCTAATCCACGAAGCAGAAAAACGCGCTTACGAAGCGGCACAAGAATACGAAGAGGAAATCAAAGAGCATTCCGAGCCACTGGCGAAAGAAATTCTCGATACGGCTTTGATGCGATTTGCGCGGGCTTATTGTCCCGAGCGTGGCATTGCGCCCGTCTATTTTGAAAATCCAAATCAGCGCCAAATCCTGGTCGACGAAAAAGGTGAAAACCTGAAAGCTCTGACTGAAGTTACTGGTTGCGACATCATCGTCGATCCAAGCATGGAAATGGTTGGCGTCGCGGGCTTTGATCCGGTTCGCCGCGAACTGACCCGTCGAACGCTTGAGCGCTGCCTGAAAGAGAAAAAGCCTTTGAACCCTGAGACGATTAAGCGTCTGGCGGAAAATCAAAAACGCGAAATCCTGAATCAGATCAAACGCGATGGCGACAATCTAGCCAAGGAACTGAAACTTTCAGACCTGCATCCGGAAATCCGTCAGATGATGGGCTCGTTGCGCTTCCGTTACAGCTTTACTCAGAACCAGTATTTCCACTGCGGAGAGGTCGGCTGGCTGGCAGGACTGTTGGCAGCGGAGCTTCGCACGGTCGAACCTCGCAAAGCCCGCCGCGCGGGAATGCTGCATGACCTGGGAAAAGCGATGGACCACGAACTAGAAGGCGGCCACGCCGTCATCGGTGCAGACTTTATCCAAAAGCGAAACGAAGCACCCGACATCGTTCACGCGGTCAAAGCCCACCACTATGACGAGCAACCTTCAACCGATATGGCCTTCCTGGTGATCGCAGCCGATGCGATCTCGGGTGCCCGCCCCGGCGCGCGTCGTTCGACGATTGAGTCTTACAACCAAAAAGTCACCGAACTGGAAGCGATTGCACGCAGTTTCGATGGCGTGACCGATTGCTACATCTTATCCGGCGGACGCGAAGTTCGCGTGATTGTGAACAGCAAAAAGATCGACGACATCAAGGCTCTGAAAATGAGCCACGACATGGCCGAGAAGATTGAGAACGAGTGCAATTATCCGGGCCAGATCAAGGTTGTGATTGTCCGCGAAACTTTGGTCAGCGAGACAACGAAAGTTCACGCTTAATTTTAATTTCTGCTGGTGTTAGTGGTGATGCTGATTTGGCTGAGGGCTTTCGTCATGAGGCTCTCTTTCCGTCCTGGGCGCGTCCCACTGAAAGTGGGCCTTTGGCCCAACGCTGGCTATTCGCGCATCCATGCGCTCACCCCTTCGGGGCAAAAGCCTGCGGCTTTTGTAGCCACCATGTCTTTGTAGGGGGAGTGGGAAGCAGAGCTTTCGCGGATTTTATCTTTGCTTCGCTGCCATCTGGAAACGACTCACTTTTTTGTATCAAAAATTTGATACATGATTCTGAGTCTCTTTCTCTCTTTCATGCGATGACAGTATCATGTCAGTTTTGACGGCCTACCATCACTCAAGACAAGAGCCATCAAAGCAGCCGCTCTCCTCCTCCTCCTTCCACATTGGTTTTCCGGAAACGCCGAAGGCCAAGCCAGGCGGCGCCGTTTAGCTACGCCCCCGTGGCCGTAGGCGCCCGTAGGGTGAGCGCAGGATGCGCGAATTTTCGGACAAGAGCGCCAAGGACGGCAAGAAAGCCACATGCCGAGCACCGGCCGATCCCCCACCACAGCCCCATAGAAATAAAAAAGCCTCTCTCGTTTACGAGAGAGGCTTTTCGATTTTCCTATCATTTCGTAAAGCTCGGAGGGCTTACTTCAAAACTTGATCAAGAGCTTTGCCGGTTGAGCTGTGGGCTTGATTGCCCGGCCGCCCCCCGATCGTGATACTGAGCCTGAGTGAACTCGTCCACCAGGATCGCATCGTATCGGGCTGCAGCTGCTTCCTTCCACAGATTGAACTCTTCAGCCGTGATCACGTTCTGAGCTTTGGCAGCTTCGAACAGAGCTGGGCCTTTTTGTTTTGCCAGAACTTTTTTGCGAACGGCATCGCGAACTTTCTTCTCGATCACTTCCGACTGATGAACCAGTTTCATGGCGTGATCCAGACGGCCGATTTGCTCGTCACGGCTTTTTGGAATGTAAATACCTTCCGTCAGGCGATCACGAAGCTCGCCACCTGCCAAGACACCTTCAACCACGACGTGTTGGAGATGGTCGGATGCGTGCGAGCCGATCGTGAACATGCGAGACCATGAACCCAGAACTTCTTTGAAGAAGAAATTCAAGAAGCCGAACATGATCTTGCCGAAGCCCTTTTGCTCGACATTGTACATATTGTCGAAGATGCCGTCGAAACCGTTTTGAATTTCAGACAAAGCAAACTTCAAAATGTATTTCGCGTACGCCAGATCCGATTCGCGCTGGCCTTCAGCTTCGAAACGCTTGATCGTTGCTGTTGCGATGTACATCCAAGCCAGGATATCGGCAAAACGGCCGGTGATCTTTTCGCGGAACTTCAATGATCCGCCCAAAGTTCCCATAGCCAAATCTGCCAGGATCGCAAAGCTTGCCGAAGCCCATGTCAGACGACGGTAGTACATCTTCAGAGGCCCGCTATAGTTAAAGTAAGTCACATATCCACGAGTCGCACTTAAGACAACAGAGCGGAATGTGTTGCGCACGATATGACCCACGTGCCCCCAGAAAGCGGCATCAAACGCCGTGAGATCTTTTTTCTCGATCGCA
>CBIHPB010000293.1:0-4845 GCA_966211485.1 uncultured Bdellovibrio sp. | reverse complement strand
CAGTGCCGGTTATACTCAGACCGGATCGGGCTTTGGTGGCGATGGCTATTCGCAAACAGGGCCAGGCTCTTCTGGCAGTGGAATTGCCTACAATCCGCACAATCAAACAAATACAGCTGGCGCTGGTGGTATTGCTTACGATCCCAATCGTCCCAGTACCTATGGCAACCAATCGGGATCAGCCTCCGGAGCTGGATATTTCAATCCTCAAGATCCGAACTCGCCATCTGAAGGCAGCGGTGGATTTTTAGACGGACAGTCCGCTTGGGACCGGAATTCTCAAACCTCTCAGCTTCGCATGAACACCGATCCCAATTCACCAGACACCAATGCCAGTGAAGATGACAGTTTTGGACCCGGTGGCCGAGGTTCACGGAATAAATCAGCACCCGTCATGGAGTCTGAATATGCTCGCAAGACTCCGAAAGCACCTTATCGCATTCGCCAAGAAAAAGCAGGCACTGGCATCGATGGCGATCAATCTGTCTTCGTGCGAGGCGCACAACAAGCTTTAAGTGAGTCGACCAATCTAAAAGGCGAAGAGACAGCCGAGGAAATTGAAGCGGCCACCGACCTTGCCTGCATCACTGTGGAAAGTCCAAAATTCAGCGGCTATTTGGTCTGCGCCATGGGCCGCAAGCGAAAGATCGATCAGGCGTTTATTCAAATTTTACATCAACGCCTGTTTAAATTCCTCCGGGACAATGGCGAAAACGTGAAGGATCAAGATGCCATGTCATTGAAAATTCAAGAGGTGGACTTCACCGCTTGGACAATGGCTCAGGCCGAATTTTTAAAGAAATCCGTGCACGACGGAGACGAAGTGGCCATCGCGTTTTTCCCGACGGCAATCAAGACCGATGAATTTCAGAAATCTGCTTCGGACAAAATGCTGATGGTGAATTTGGCCGAGCTTCAAGACGATGCAATCGTCGAGTTTGACCTGTATATTTTTATGCCAGAGAACAACAAGTACCTTCTCTACACGCCTCAGGGCCGCCCGCTTTATGGTCAGCAAAAAGGCCGCCTGAAGGAAAAGGGCGTAACCCACATGCATTTACGAAAAGAGTCCGCGCACGAGATGAAAAAGTATCGGGCGCAGAACTTTTTGAACGATAAAATCAAAAGCTATAAGAAGACAGCCTAGGATTTTACTTATTCTCAGCAGCCGCTTTTTTTCGCTTCAAGACAGAGTTGGCGTCGATCTCTTGAGACTCGAGAGCCTTGACGAACTTTTGAAATCCAATGACTTGGTCTTTTAGAAGCTGCTTTGAAACGGGCTCTGTGATGTCGCCATCTTGCAGGGTTTTGAAGATGTTCATCAGGAAAACCCGCAGAGGAAATTGGTAAGAGTTTCGGTAAGCCATCACTTGTTGCAAGTGCTCGATAGGTCTTAAGCCTCCGAAAAGGCCTCCAAGACCAACGAAACAAACTGGGCGCGCTTCGAAAGAATCCGGGAAGATCCAGTGGTCGATAAAGTACTTGAGCGCCCCCGGTAGCGAGCCGTTGTATTCAGGAACAACGAAGATCAGCCCATCGGAGGCCGTCACTTTGGCGACCGCTTCGGTCCAAGTTTGGTGAAGACCTTTGCCGCCATAGTGCTTTCCCGTGAGCTCTTCAAACGGAAGATCGACGAGGTCCAAAATCTCAACTTTTTCGCCAGCTTCGGCGTATAATTTTTGAATCAGGTTTGAGACTTGGCGAGTCCGGGAATTGGGACGATTGGTTCCAGAGATAATGTACTTCACTTTCGGCTCCTTAGGCGTCATGCTATCTAAATATGATGACAGAATCCAAGTGGTTTTTACTGACAGACGGCCTAGTCACCGGTCCCTACACAAAGGACGATGTCGAGTCCCGTCTGACCATTTCAACCAACCCATTGATTTGGGGCCGCGGCCAGCTGGAATGGATGGGCCCCGATCGCTGGCGTCAGTTTTTGAAAGATGCCGACAGCGCCACCGCCCGTGCGAAGGGCGGATCCGATCGCATGTGGAAGATTCGTGTCGCCGGACAAGAACTTCGTCCGATGACTCATGATCAGATGATCGACTTTTTGCGCACACAAAAAGATTACGGCGAGATTCAAATTTGGACCGAAGGTTACACCGAGTGGAAAGATATTTATCAAATCCACAAAATCATGGACGAGCTCGGCGTTTCCCGCCGTCAGCATCCGCGCGTTCCGATTATGGGATCTCTGGCCTGCGAAGGTGCGACTGGCACGCTGACCGCAAGGGTTCTTTCGGTCAGCGAAGGTGGGCTTGGCGTGACCGATGCCCCGCAAATGAAGATCGGCGAAAAGTTTAAAACGATTCTCAAAAGCCCCAATCTGTACGCCCCTATTCACTCGACAGTGGAAGTGGTGTACATCGGTGGCGATGGCTATGCCGGGATGAAGTTTGTGAGTCTGCACCCTGAATCCAAGAGTGCGATTATCGAGTACGTTCGAAAATTCACAGATCTTAAAAAAGCGAGCACTTAAGCCAGATTCAGCAAGTATCCCCGCCGACCCATGGTTCGGCGGCGCTTGCTTTGAAATCCACCCACCAAAATCAGCTCGAAACCTGTGGCCTTTAAAGATCGCTTCAGCGCGCCCGTGCAAGCGTAGGTTGTAACAACGCAATCCACAGCGGTCGCTTCATTCCAAAACTTTGTGAGAAAATCCTCGGCCCATAGGTGCGGTGAGGTTTTAGAACTAAAGGCATCGTAAAAAACGCATTGGTATTTTTGTTTGATCTGAAAATCGGGAGTCAACGCTTGTTGCAAATCCCAAGTCTTATGTTTCAAAGATTCTTTCAGCCAGTTTTGCACTTGGGATTTGGAAATACCAGCTGCTTGAGGCTCGAAAAACGACCAAACTTCATCGTAGACCGAATCACAGACTTCGCCTGAAATCCAGGCCAGGAACTGCTCTTTAAGGATGTCTTCAGACTCGAAGCTGAGTAGCTGGAATTCTCCGGGAGCAAGCCCCGCGCCTAGAGCCTCGACCGCTGTGAGAATCTCGTTATAACCAAGCCCTAAACCCACTGAGATCGCGCTGCGACCGCCTTGAGCCATCACAAGTCTGAGGGGATTTCCGTAGATTTCCTGAGTTTCAGAGTAAGCGCCACCCCGGTGGTGCATGGTCTCTTGGTTTTCACTGGCAAGCCATCGGAGTGTCGGACTTTGATCTTCGGTCAAAACCTTTTCAAAATGGTGATTTTTCCAGAAATCTTGCATGAATCCTCAAGGTTCTAACACGATCAGTTGACGAAGAACACCCGTGTTTGAGAAATCAAAGGGATGGAAAAAGGCTGGATCGGTCTTCCGTACCGTCCCATCTCAGAATTTTACGCCGATCGCTTTGGCGGCAAGGTCTATAAGATCCCGGTGACGGTCGTCGACGACTGCCCGAATCGCCGTGGCTTGAAGGGCATGCAGACCTGCGTTTTCTGCGATGTTTGGGGATCAGCCGCCAATTCTGAAAGCCAAAGCATGGGCCTGCGCGATCAGATCGAGAAATACCACACGGCCATTTCTCAGAAGTACAACGCGAAAAAGTTTTTGGTTTATTTCCAAGCCTACACAAACACCTTCACCAAGCTGGATGCACTGCGAGTAAACTTCGAAACGGCTCTCACCTATGACTACGTCAAAGGCATGGTGGTCGGCACACGTCCTGATTGCCTATCGAAGGGCGTTTTGGAATTTTGGAATGAGTACCACGCCAAATCCTTCGTTGCGGTCGAGCTGGGCGTGCAAAGTTTCTTCGACGACCAACTGGAATTCATGCGCCGCGGACACACGCGTGATCAAAGCATCAAAGCGATCGAGAAAATTTCAAAGGAAACCTCGGTGGATCTTGGAATTCATCTGATGTTCGGCCAACCGGGCGAAACGGACGAGCAAATTATCGAAACCGCCCGTATCTGCAACGATCTGCCAATTTCAAACGTCAAACTGCACAATCTGCACGTGCTGAAAGAAACGCCGCTCGAGCAGATTTACCATGACGGCGGATTCACTCCGATTGAGCGCGATGCTTACGCAGCCCGGGTCCAGCTTTTCCTCGAGCATCTCTCGCCCCGCATTTACATCCACCGCCTCGCTGCTTTCGCCTCTCGCTGGGAAGAGCTGGTTGCGCCAAAGTGGACTTCGGATAAGATGGGAACTCATCAGTACATGATTGATTACCTGCGCGACCGCCGAAGCTTCCAAGGCAAAGCCCTATCACGACTGCACATGACGCCAGAGGAATTGTGGCTCAGTAAAGATCTGGAGCTTCGCGGGCATCCGCAAATCTCCAGTCTTTTAAGTCAGGGTTTATTTTAGATTCTTAGTTGCGCCACTCAAGACCGACAAGCCAGAACTCGCCTTCGTTATGATATCCACGCGACTCTTCATAGCGCTGTCCAAAGATATTGCTTCCACGTGTGTAAACCGAGGTGTTTTCTTTAACTTCATGGGAAGCAAAGACATTGGCGACCGAGTAGCTTGAGAGGTTTCCGTAAGTCGTGACCGAAGGACTTGGCGGAGGGAACGTCTGGTTGAATCGATCCAATCTTTCGCCGACATAAATCACTTCCGCACCCAAATCGGTTTTTTCCCAAGTCTTTGTCGCACGCAAGCTACCTGTTTGCAGTGGACGACGGATCAACCACTGTGCATTCTCCACATCCCATGGCTCTTGATATCCCACTGAAGCGTCCAAACGAAGTTTAGAAAGCGTCTGATAAGTGTACTGAACCTCGCCACCCTTGGTAATCGAACGAGAGACATTATAAAACTTCGTCAATCCCGCCACACGCTGAGTGGTGATCAAATTAGAGAAATGGGTTTCAAACAAAGTCAGCGAAAGGGCCT
>CBIHPB010000292.1:0-4872 GCA_966211485.1 uncultured Bdellovibrio sp. | reverse complement strand
CTTCATAGCGGATCTGGAAAACCAAACGATTTGGATTTGTGACCGTATGAAGGAAAAAAGCCGCCAGGAACAAGAACAAGTATTTGTTCGTGCAGCCTTTCATCTCAATGGCTTTGCAAAAGAGTGCGCGGCAACTCTGATGGAACTTACAGCCATGCGCAAGGCGGGAGCCAGCGTAATTTTTTACGGTCAAAATGCCAACGACTGCAATCTCAGATAATACTTGGACGCCAAATTCTTTGGTTTCAGAATTTGCTAAAGGAGATCGAGTCAGTGGCTTGATTTTTTTGATGCCTCAATTTTCACTGCCATTTGACAGTGGAAATTGAGGCGCTTGCCTTAAACCGCTTCAGATTCCAGCTTTTGCAGGCGCTCGAAAGCTTTGTCGAGATTGGCGTCGGAAGCCGCAATACTGAGTCGTAGGTAACCTTCACTACCGAACTCGGCACCAGGAACTGTTGCGACGAAATACTTCTCCAGCAAAATATTCGCGAGGTCTTTCGAATTTGAAATCGTCAGCCCGCCGACTTTTTTTCCGAACAAAGAGTCTACTTTCACCCAGAAATAAAACGCGCCTTCGGGCGGGATCACCTGGATGTATTTCAGTGTTTTGAATTTCGCCAGCATGCGGTCTTTTTTAGCTTCCAGTTTTTCAACGGCCTTCTTGAGATCGGCATCACCTTGCTGAAGAGCCGCCAAGACTGCTTTCTGAGCAATACTGGTGACGTTCGATGTTGATTGGCTCAAGAAATCCGCCGTCACCTTCATCACATTTTCAGGACCCAAGGCCCAACCCACGCGCCAGCCAGTCATCGAATATGTTTTCGATGCGCCGTTGACCACGATCAGTTGGTCTTTGATTTCAGGAGCCACATCCAGCAAGTGTGGAGCGCGGTAAATGCCGTTCGCACCTTCCACCAGATTCTGCTTGCCGCTTTTGAAAACCAATTTGTCGTAGATATCGTCTGAGATCACGGTCAATTGCGGATGTTTTTTGATGATGGCTGCCAAAGCTTTCCACTCTTCTTTGGTGTAAAGAAGACCGGTTGGATTGCTGGGGCTTGAGAAAATCAGAACCTTGGATTTCGGCGTGATTGCCTTTTCCAATTGCGCTGCTGTCAGTTTGAAATTTTGCTCGACACCGCAGTTGATGATCGTGACTTTCGCACCCGCCAGTTCCGCCATCGTTGGATAGCTGACCCAGTACGGAGACGGAACAAGAACTTCTTCGCCCTCGTTCACCAACATTTGAAACAAACCGTAGATCACGAACTTCGCACCCGAGGCGACGATGGTTTGCGAAGGTTTATATTCAGTTTTTAAGTCAGCTGATACATGCTTGGCAATTTCAGCACGCAGTTCAGGAATCCCCGCTGCCGCCGTGTATTTCGTGAAGCCTTCTTCGATGGCTTTGATCGCGGCCTTGTTGGCGCTATCAAAAGTCGGCCAATCGGGTTCACCGACGGTCAGGGAAACCACATCGTGCCCCTGAGCCCCTAACTCGCGAGCTTTGTTGGCCATGGCCAGTGTCGGAGAAGGTTTCAGAACCTGAGCACGCTTGGAGATTTCCATTAGGACCTCGCTTTGATTTTTTTGCTAAGTGGAGCTTTCACCACGTCGGGAACAAGACCATCCAACGACCCTTTGTAGCGGGCCACCTCTTTCACCCCACGAGAAGAAACGTAGTAGTATTCGGGGCTCGCGAAAACCAGAAGCGTTTCCAAATTCGGATCCAGCTTCTTGTTGATGTTCGCCATGGTCATTTCATATTCAAAATCGACCACCGCGCGCAGTCCGCGCACAATGACCTGAGCTTTTTTCTTTTTCAGATAATCAACGGTCAGTCCTTCATAGATATCGACTGACACATTGGAAAGATGTCCGAGAGATTTTTCAACCAGTTGTTTTCGTTCTTTCGCCGAGAAGAGATACGATTTCTGCGAAGATTCCGAAACTAACACGACAACCCGATCAAACATTTTGGAAATGCGCTCGATGATATCGACATGGCCAAGTGTGATCGGATCAAAGCTGCCTGGATAAATTGCGGTTTTCAATTTCTAGCTCTCAGATTTTTTCTTAAAGAATGATAGAACTTTATCCCCAAACTCACGCACATCATAACGAGTCAGTGTGGGATAGTCGTCTAAAATCTTCTCTCGTCGCGCTGACTCGATCATCATCAAAGTCTCGGAGTGAAAGGCTTTGGAAATATCGGCCATCAACATGACATCGTGGGCCATCTGCTCGGTGAAGGGCGGATCGGCGAAAACAAGATCAAAAGCAGGCCCCTCGTAATTCTTGAGGTAAGTCAGAACATCCTTTTGCAGAATTTGATGAGGCTCGTCGACCTTTAGTTTTTCGATATTCTTTTCCAGGATCTGAATGGATTTGCGATTCTTCTCGACGAACTGAACGCTTTCAGCGCCCCGAGACAAAGCCTCCAATCCCAGGTTTCCCGTCCCAGAAAATAGATCAAGTACTTTAGCGCCCTCGATATGCATTTGGATCATATTGAAGAGACTTTCCTTCACCCGGTCCGTGGTCGGACGAATGTGATCGGCGTTGAAGGAAACCAGCTGATGACCTTTGTATTTTCCGGAAATGATACGCATGGATCTTACTTAGCGCTTTTTCTGACCGCTTTGTACCAAATAATTTTCGATATGCGTGCGGTGGTCAGCGCTCATCTGCACAAAATGCATCTCGATAGTGTTCACCTTCACCTTGGTTTGAGTCAGAACTTCAAATCCATCATAGGTTTTGATGACTTTGACATCGGTGGTGACAACCTGGTGGATGGCCGGAAGCTCGAAACTGACTTTGCAGATATCACCCACCGTATAAAGCTGCGAACCATCGACTCTCATCAGAAATCCGAACTCGGTCATTTTGACGATCGCACCGTTTAAAGGTGGCTGCCCTTCGGCTTTCATAATCCGCAAGGCAATCGGGTAAGGTGCAATGTGTTTTACTTTCGGAGCTGCCATATTGCTATTCTAGCATTTGCGAAACTGTCTTCACAATTCCAAAAATATCCTCGAAAGGCTTGGGGATAAAGTGATCTGCACCTAGACTTTTCGCAGAGTCGAGACTGTATTCGCCAGAATAGGCGGATATTAAGATGACCCGGCAATTCTGTCGAATTTCAGGTTTGATTTCAGCCAGGACTTCGGGCCCGCTAAGCCCCGGCATCAGAATGTCCAAAAACACCAGATCCGGTTTTTCTTTTTCCCAGACACTGAGCCCCTGTTTTCCATCGGGACTGTCCAGCACAAGGTAGCCGCCAGATTCAAGTGCTCGGCGCAGAGATCTGCGAACCAAAGGTTCATCATCAACAATCAAAATCTTTTTCATTTTTCACCCGCTTTTGGCAGACGCACTTCGAAACGGGAACCTTTGCCGATTTCTGATTTCAGACGGATTTCACCGCCAAAACTTTCCACGATTTTTTTGGTGAGGCTCAAACCCAATCCTGTACCAAGCCCTTCTTTCTTTGTCGTAAAGAAAGGTTCAAAAATCTTTTCACGAATGGCCTCGGGAATTCCCGGCCCCGAATCTTCCACCTGCAGAACAACCTTCGAGCCTTCGACAAACGAGCGCACGGATAAAACTCCTGGATCCTTCATCGCCTGACAGGCGTTGTTCACCAGATTGAAAAACACCTGCTGAAGCAAATGCGGCTCGACTTCGATAAACGCATCTTTGGTTTCCAAATCAAATTCCTGACGGTGAATGCGCATCACCGCTTTCAGCATGGGCGCGGTTTTCTCGACAATCTGATCGTAGGTTGTGAGACGTCTTGCCTGCTCGCCCTCGGCCGAGAAATCCAAAAGATTGCGGATGATTTGCTGCGAGCGTGCCGTTGCTTTTTCGATCTCCTGCAAATCGGATTTCAATTCTCCCTCGGGGGTCGTGGCGATCAGAACTTGCGACAGCGAGCGAAGGCCGGTCAGCGGATTGTTGAGTTCATGTGCGATATGTCCGGCCAGCAATCCAATCGCGCCCATTTTTTCACTTTGAAGCATGCGCAGATAAAGTTCGCGCGACTGCGTGATATCGACATATTGATTGACCACATTGGTGATCTGACCGCCACCTTCAAGCAAAATCGGATACGAGTGCACTTCCAAAATGCGCGAGCCCACCTGGATCTGTCCCTTTTGTGGAACACCTGAGGCCATCGCTTTTTGCACCGGGCAGCCTTCGCAAACAGAATCGCGCTTGGCGAAACTTTCAAAAACATTTCTTGCGGACGATCTTATCCGAGAACTTTTTGTTGGATCTTAAAACTTCGTATTCCAAATCCACGATCGCAATTGGATCGCGGAAGCCGTCGAAGGTTTTCTCCCAGCGGTAGGAAAACTGCACAAGCTCGGTCTCTAGCATCAGACGGTCGACGGTGATGGCAATGGACTGGGCGCGCTCGCGAATAAAATCTAAGAAAAGCTCCATCTCACTTTCACTGAGACTGACCTCCAGACAAACACCGGCCTGAGCGCCTGGAAACGAGCTGTTTTTCATCAACCCCGGTTCCAGCGGCACATACAAAGTTTTGATAAACGGACGGCCAAAGTGGTTGGCCAAAGCGCGGCTCATTTCGGTGCCTGAAATTAGAATTTCATTCGAGAATGGAAAGGAGCCCTTTTTATGCGTGAAAAGAATCTGACCCGATTGCAGGGAAACGAAATCCACGCGGTCCGCTGACGCCTGATAAATCAGAATTGGATCGCCGACTTTGTGGAATTTGCGAAATTCCTTTCTTAAGAGCAAAAGCAGCTCTTCAAACGACGTCATATGCGCCAGATCCTTGATCAAGTGATAGACCGGATAGACGGCCGTGCCTTTCAGGTCATCGAAGTAAGGCTGCGC
>CBIHPB010000291.1:0-4883 GCA_966211485.1 uncultured Bdellovibrio sp. | reverse complement strand
TCCGGGCCACGGCATGTTCCAAAGTGGCAATCGCCCGAGCAGCAATCGCTATTGAACGTGCAAGACTCGCCAATCTGGGCTGTGCAGCCGTTTTCACCGCGACAGGTGCCGAAGTGGCAGTCGCCCGAGCAGCAATCGCTGTTGAAGGTGCAAGATTCGCCAATCTGGGCTGTGCAACCACGTTCGCCGCGGCAAGTTCCGAAATGGCAGTCGCCGGAACAGCAGTCGCTATTGAAAGTGCAGGACTCACCAATCTGGGCCGTGCATCCGTTTTCGCCCCGGCAAATACCAAAATGACAGTCGCCCGAGCAGCAGTCCGAATTGAATGTGCAGGATTCGCCAACGTCTTTGGTGCAACCACTGCGAGTGGTGGCGCCACCGTTCAGGGCTCGCTGAGCTTGGAGGTTTTGTTTATAGCTGAGAAGTTCCATGAAGCTAGCGAATTTGGGCTCGCAAAGACTGAAGGATTTCTTTTTAACAGTGTTCGCTCCAAACGCTGTCGACAGCGAAAGCAGACACACCAGCAGACTGAAAATAAAATTTTTCATTTCGACTCCTCGAACGTTGACGATGCAAACGCCAGGCATAGCAAGGGCTATGCCGGATAAACTGGCACCATTCAAAGATCAGCTTCGAGGAGCGTGATTATTCGAGGGTTACAGACTCTTGACGATAAGCATCAAGCTCTGACTGCAGCTTCGCTTTTTGGCCATTCAGTGTGGAGATTTGCGAATTCAATGACCAAGCTCGGTCATTCAGTTGATTGCGCTCGGATTGATAAGGATCCGGTTGTCCTGACTTTACATAAGGCAAAACAGACAGGCGGCCGTCGGTGATGCGCTTTTCATAAGTCAACTTGTCGATCTCGACATTTTGCTCGCGAACTTTCGCTTCGGTATTTTGAATCATGCCCGCCAAATATTTTTTTCGGCCTTTGCGGTATTCCGGAAGAAATGCTTTTTCCTGATTGGGCTGGCAGACGTTTTTATATTTTTTGCCGCTCAAGCCTGCCGACATGCCATCTGTGCAATAGGCATTCAGTCCCTCTTGGTGTCGGTGCTTCAACATCGACAGCTGGCCCGGCTCGCAGAAATCGGTGTTGAACAGGTCGCCGTTCTTTCCAGTTTGGAAAACGCCATCAGCTTGGCAGTAGCGGCTCATGCCGGCTTTAAAGCCCACGTCCAATTGTGATTCTGAAATATCGGCCTCGGCTTTGCGGCAGACGCTGACTTGGTCGTCGTTGGAAATGCGGTCACCGCGAAGGGCGGCATCGTAACCGATTTGATACCAATTCTTTTTCTCGCAATCTTTTTTGACAAAGTAATTCGCGCAAGACGTAAGAAAGAAAGCAGACAAGATAACTGAAAAAATCAACCCGCTTCGCTGGTACATGTTTCAACTCCTGAAGAATTTGGTTCCTCAAGAGTCTTCCGAAACAATAGCCTTGTCAAAGCGGGTGGAAGCAATGCTTCAAGTCTTAGACGCGGGTTCCTTTTTTCAAAGTGATATTGAATTGCACAGTTTCATTTTCGATTGGGCGAACAACCATTGACTGTTGGTGTTCGTCCAGATCCTGAAGAATCAAGTCCTGCTCGTTCAAGGCTTCGCCTTCGAAATAAAGCTGAGTGATCAACTCCTGGTAACCCCACTTGTGAACTTTGTAATGGATGTGCGGAGGTCGCATCCAATTCACATCGGCGGGATAGGCGCCAGGCAAAATCGTGCGAAAACGATACTCGCCCAAAGCATTTGTCTTTGCGATTCCCCAGTACTGGAAGTTTGGATCCAATTCAGCCGTGTTGGGATCGGCTGGGTGATTGTATTTGCCGCTTTCGCATGCTTGCCAGATTTCGACGAAGGCCTCCTTCACTGGTTTGCAATCGGTGTCGGTGACGACTCCGTAAATCTCGATCACGCGTCCCTTGGCGCGAGTCGCAGCTCCGGCGACCATTGTGAGATCGGTGTCTTTATCAATTTGATCGGCCACTGGATAAAAAGGTCCCTGCGTTTGTTTGGGAGTGCTTTGGTTACAAGTCGGCGCTGCTTTTGCCAGAGGTGCAAGGGCTGCGACACCTGAAAAGAGAGCGATATTTTTGATCAGTGATCGGCGGTTCATATTTTCCATCGGATCCTCCTGTTTTGCGTTTTAGTTGTGTTTTGTAAATTATGGAAATTGATAATAGGTATTTCTGTGATAGTTTATTTTAATGATGAATTTACCCAATCCCAACGAGATCGAATATTTCCTGGAGGTCGCACAGACCCAAAACATGAGTCGTGCTGCCGAGCGCCTTGGTATTCGCCAGCCGACGCTGTCGGTCGCGCTGGCCAAGCTCGAGCACAGTCTGGGCGTGCAATTGATGACACGAACAAAAAGGGGTGTGTTCTTAACCGAGTCCGGTCGCGTATTCTTGGCAAAAGCGCAGGACCTGATGCAAAGCTGGAATCAGCTCAAGCAACAAACGCAAAACCAAGCCGACGAGCTGAAAGGTCATGTGCGTTTGGGGTGTCACGTTTCGGTCGCATTGTATACGTTGCCTTCAATGTTGCCGGCGGTGCTAAAGGAATTTCCGAATTTAGAATTTGCGGTCGAGCATGACTTTTCCCGAAAAATCACCGAGTCCGTCATCAGTCTCAATCTCGATATCGGAATCGTGGTGAATCCCGTTCAACATCCAGATCTTGTGATCAAACGCTTGTGCCGAGACGAGGTCAGCTATTGGAAGAGCGAAAAAATTCTTTCTGGCAACGAGAACATCCTAATCGCCGATCACCATCTCAATCAAACGCAGATGCTGCTGAAAAAATCGAAGACCTGCTTCGAACGTTTCGTCACAACCTCCAGTCTGGAACTTGCTCGGGATCTGGCCATTCAAGGGGCCGGTGTGGCGATTCTTCCGGGGCGCGTAGTGCAAAGTCATCCCAAGCATGGATTGAAGCGAGTTCAATCCATGCCGACATTTCAAGACGAAATCTGCCTGATCTACCGAGCCGAACGGCGAAACAGCCGCACGATCCAAGTCCTAGGCACGAAAATTTTGGAAGTCTTCAAAGAAAGCTAAGGCGGGCAAGCTGAAATCAGCGAACGCTTACTGACTTGACGAACTTACATAGAAAATCAAAGAATCAAACGTCAGCAGGCAGATGGATTTGCTTCAGACGGGAGATCAAACATGAGTTCAGGTGGTTCGACCAAGGTTATCGTCATCGCATTTTTTTCCAATCTTGGAATCGCGCTGGCCAAATTTGTCGGAGCCTTTGTCTCTGGCAGCGCCTCTCTGTTGGCGGAAGCCATTCACAGTCTGGTCGATTGCACGAATCAAATTCTTCTTTTGGTCGGAGCCAAAAAATCTGCCAAAGCCCCAGACGCCAAACACCCACTAGGTTACGGGCGTGAAGCTTTCTTTTGGTCCTTTGTCGTTGCCAATCTTTTGTTCTCACTCGGAGGCTTGTTCGCCATCTATGAAGGCGTTCACAAGTTGAACGAGCACGGCGAGGTTGGCTCTCCCTTGATCGGGATGGCAATTCTAATCGTTAGTATCGTGATGGAAGGATACTCGTTCTGGGCCTGCCTCAAAGAAGTGAAGGCGCAAAATCGATATGGCAGTCTATGGCAGTGGTTTAAAAATACGAAGAGCTCCGAGCTTCTGGTCATCTTCACAGAGGATGCGGCGGCGTTGACGGGATTGATGATTGCGTTTGTGTGCTTGTCTCTGGCGTGGGTCACGGGCCAGGCTTACTGGGATGCTTTGGGTTCGATTATCGTCGGTGCGGTCCTGGTTGTGGTCGCGGTCTTGCTGGCCACCGAAGTGAAATCATTTATCATCGGTGAGTCTCCTGCGGATGATATCCAAAATTTCGTGCGCCAAGAGGTTCCCAAACTTTTCCCGGGCGGAAAAGTGCTCAACCTGATCGCCATCCAAACCGGATCTGACGAAGTCATGCTGACCTACAAGATCCATCCGGGAACAATGAAAGACTTGGATCAAGCAATCGACCTGTGCAATCGTTTGGAACGCGAAACCAAAAACAAATTCAAATCCATCCGCTGGCAATTTGTCGAATTCGACAAAGAAGATTAAACCAGTAGATTATGGCACCAAATAAAAATCCCTCTCGGTTCGAGAGGGATCCGTCATTTTTAATTTTTCAAAAGCGAATTACTTCTGAGTCGCCATCAAAGAACTGATAAAGCCTGCATTCTTCGGAACCAAATCAATTTCGGCTTTGCCTTCCAAAAGTCTTTCCACTTCCAGACTTTCAAACAGCACACGCGAAACATCTTTGTCTTTCGCAATTTCTTGTAAGACAGCTCCCAAAATCGCAGGTCTGATCGCGCCGGCTTTGGCGAACTCGCTGGCCGCCGTTTTCTCGGCCGAGCTTGTGATAATATTCACCTGGTTGGCGCCATCTTGCTTGATCGCCGAAGTCACCTGACGAAGTCGATTCACAACCTTCGACTGAATTTGCGCGATCATTTCGGGATCACGGAAATGAACTTTCCGAATGTAAACTGAACCCAATCGGTAACCCCAATCGTCCGAATCGGGAGACACTTCCGAGCGCACAACCTGACTCATGCGGTGGCGGTCCACCAGCATTTCAGCCAGCGGCAAATTGGAAAGACTGCGAATGGTCGAGTTGCTGACGTTCGCCCCCAAAGATCCACGCGGGTCTTCATTCTTAAACAGATAGGCAACC
Organism: uncultured Bdellovibrio sp.; assembly: GCA_966211485.1. GTDB lineage: Bacteria > Bdellovibrionota > Bdellovibrionia > Bdellovibrionales > Bdellovibrionaceae > 21-14-0-10-47-8. Next base: position 182 of record CBIHPB010000291.1, on the reverse strand, counting down.
GGATCGGTGATCGCCATCTCATACCAAATCCCGATTCCCATCGGAGCACCTTCCTCCGAATTGACCGCAAGACTTCGCAGGTACTGCTGGTCCAATCGCAGATCGACGACATAGCGTTTTCCCAGCCACATAATGACCAAGGCTTTCCAGTTCATCTTTGGCCACAGGAAATACAAGCCAGG
>CBIHPB010000290.1:0-4884 GCA_966211485.1 uncultured Bdellovibrio sp. | reverse complement strand
GCCCATATCGGCATAGAGACTGCGTCTTTCATTTTCTTTCAAATGCCAAAGCACATCGAGCGTTGAAAAGCGCTCTCTTTCAGCCCGCGAGATCGTTGCGGCATGCAGTTGAGGATTGGAAAGACTTCTCAGATTCATTGTGGCCTCCTTCAATTCGGATCGGTTTCATCTTCAGTTCGGTCGCAACTTATCACAGGTTTTTCGTACGGATTTCAGGCCCACTCATGAACGCCAGTCAAATCAAAGGATAAACAAACAAAACGCCGCTATAAGAGGAGAAAAAGAACTAATCGAATTTTTTTGTGAAAAGAACTTTTCAACAGCAGCAATGGGATTTTCGAGAGGCAAAATACTCGTCAAGAGAAATTTATTTCTTTCGACCATTTCGCATACGGCCACTTGTCTCTGGAAAATCATTTTGATGTCAGCTTGAAACTTCAAAGATTTCTCGGAAAGTGTCGTTAGGCCACCGATCTCTGGTCTAATCCCCGGCCTGATCCCCGGCCTGATCTCCGGCCTGATCTCCGGCCTGATCTCCGGCCTAATCCCCGGCCTGATCCCTATCCCAAACTCAGGTGCAACAAGAAAAACTCATAGTACTTACTGCGATTGGCGATGAGCTCGTTGTGGGTGCCGATTTCCATCAGCTTTCCATCTTCGACATACAGCACGCGATCGGCCTTCATCGTCAGATGAACTCGGTGAGTGAAAAACAAAACCGTTTTGTCTTTGAATTTATCCATCATGCGACTGATCACGCGCTCTTCGGAAATCGGATCCAAGTGGCTGGTCGCTTCGTCCAAAATCATGATCGATGGGTTTTGATAAATCGCCCGCGCAATCAACATGCGCTGTTTCTGACCTTCGCTCACTCCCACGCCGCCATGCTGGATCGGGAAGGCGTAACCGCCCGGCTTGGCTAGAATCTCTTCCTCGATTTCCGCCATGGCCGCGGCTCTTTGCACACGCTCGACTTCCGGTTCGGGGTCTCCCCAGGCGATATTTTCCTGAATGCTGCCGGCAAACAAAACGCCGTCTTGTTCGACAAAACCAATCGCCTTTCGCAGGCTGGATAGATCAAAGAGCTCGATGGCCGTGTCATCGATCAAAATATGCCCACCGCTGGCCTCATACAATCCGGTCAGAAGATTCGCGATCGACGATTTTCCGGAACCCGAAGGCCCGATGATAGCAATCTTCTCGCCGGCCTTGATGCGGAAACTGATATTTCGAAGCGTCGGTTCCTGAGTCGGATCGTAGGCAAAGGACACGTCACGGAATTCAATATTCCCGCGCAGTGGAAGCTCTTGCTCGTGCGGCTCTCCCATATCCACCGGCTCGACAGGTCCGTAGATCAGATCGTTGACCATCACCAATGTCGGACGCACGGAAAAATATTGGAAGTAAGTGGACACAAAGTTTTGCAGCGGAGACGACACCTTCGGCACCAGCAGCGACGTTCCCACCACCTGCCCCAGCGTCAACTGACCATCCAGATAAAGCTTTACCGCCACCAAAAAGCAGATGATCTTGACGATCTCACCCATCAAGAAATGACAGATCTGAAAAATCGCATTGTAAACGCCGGACTTCCGAAGATTTCTGGCCCCTTGCTGAGCTGACAACTGCCAGCGCCAGCGCGAAGTCAGCTGACCTTTCAAAGCCCGCATATCATCGGTCGAGGTAAAGTGCTCCATGATCATGCGATTTTCGCCGGCCTTCAGCTGCGAAGCTTCAAAGCGCGCCTTCTCCAATCGGGGCTTCAGCCAACGCACGATGATCACTTCCAGCGGAATCAAAGACACGATCGTGTAGACCAACCAGTGATGGTACAGCCACAAAACACTTAAAGAGCCGACCATCAAAAACACGCCCAAGAAACTGTTCAGCAATCCCTGAGAAAAAAACTGTCCAACCGAGTCCAGATCCGTAAAGCGCGTCAGCACTCCGGATGTTCCCATGTTGCGGACATAGTCAACCGGCAGCTGAAACACCCGGTTCATAAAAAAGCTTTTCATCTTGACGTTGAAGTTCACTAAAAGATCCGACGACACCCGTTGCGAAAAGTTCTGCAAATAGGTGCTAAACACTGAAAACAGCAAGATCACACCGATAACCTGATAGAAAAGCCGGCTATTACGAGTCGAGATCACCACGTCAAACAGATACTGGTTTAAAACCGGCAACGACAGATCAAAGAAAAATCCTAAAACTCCGGCGACAACAAACAAGAAAATCAAATACGGGCGGCTGAAAAGAATTTGAATATAGCTTTCAATCGGAATTTCCGGATCCCGGCGGCTTTTCAGCGCAGCCCCGTCCGCAATCAAAAGAACTCGCTGTTCGAGCATGCGTTCCTGCAGGCGATCGACTTGTGCTTCGAAGACCGTTCCCGTATCCGGATCGCCCATGATCGCCGTAATTCCATTCGAAGAAAATAGAATCCGGAAGCCAGAATCCAGCAGCACAATCGCCGGCCAGTACTTGCTATTCAGAGGAAGATTTTCGCTTTCGATAAACTTGGTTTGAAACCCTAAAATCCGTGCTGCTTTCGCCAGGCCTTCAAACGAAGGAGACGACGCCAAACCTTGAATTTTGGTTTCAATCCGTCGCTGACCCATCGGACGACGGAAAAAATTCGCCAAAGTCGCTAGCACCGACAAAGTCGATCGGTTCTCGTCTCGTCCACCAACGATTTCGGGCTTCATCAAACGCCGGCGCATCATCGCGAAGCGTGAAGCGGCCGAGTGATTCAAATAATCCGTGGGCTCACCGGCCCGCTTGGCGGGCGCGATCTTTTCGATATCGACCACGCGGGTCGTTTCAACTTGCTCGGGCTCGACCAGATTTTCCTTGTGCAGACTGAAAACTTCAAGGAAGCGGTCAAACTGATCGCGGTGCTTGAGCTTCCCCCACTCGTTTTCAAATAAAACCCAGGCGCGGGTGTTTTCATCCGCTTCGTAGGTCAGCTTTGTCTCGCGCAGATTCACCAGCGACGTATCGCCGGCCTGAAGATAAGCCACTTTACACTTGTGATCATTGAAGCGAACCGAGGCCATGACTTCGCCCTGCTGAAGCGTGAAAAAAACCTTGCGGCTCCAGTCCGAGAAAATCGAGTCAACCGTCTCTTGATGAAGATTGGAGATAATCTCGACAATCGCATCCCTGGTCAGTCCCAGTCCCACCAGATCCCGCTTCAAGCGCTGAAGCGCCACTGACCCCGAGATCCGCCCGAGATATTGATAGGCCTGCATGTTTTTTTTCAGCGCGCCTTCGAACACCGGCCAAGCGATGCGCATATAGGTGGTGTTTGTTTCCGCCACCCAGTCAAATTGCCAATTTTGCTCTTTGAGGATCAAAGGTTTCAATTCAAAACTGCGACCCGGAATAATCCGGCCCACATCCGCACCGGACTTGATCCGAAGCGAAGCTTCACCTTCCAATAATAAATACAAACCCTGTGGAGCTTCTTCGCGCATGATGCGATGGCCTTTTTCCGCAATCAAAACTTCGGCCGACGGCAAAATCGCTTTGATGTCCTCTTCATGCAGAAATGAAAACAGAGAGTCTTTCAAGACACCAAGATAGCGTTCGACACCGACGATCATTTCTCAACTCCCACTTGGTGACGATACAGCTCGGCATATTCGCCGTTCATAGCCAAAAGCTTATTGTGCTCGCCAATCTCAGCGATGCGGCCATTTTTCATGACGATGACTTTATCCGCACGACGAGCCGTGGAAATTCTTTGCACGACAACAAATACGGTCTGCTTCCCGTGGTAGGCCATTAGCTTATCTGAAATCAAGCGCTCGGCCTTTGGATCCAGATGGGCTGTCGCCTCGTCCAAAACCAAAATGTGGGGACGCGAATACAGAATCCGCGCCATGGCGATCTGCTGTTTTTCCCCGCCCGACAATCCCCGGCCACCTTCCTTCAAACGATAGTTGTAAGCACCCGGAAGTTTTTCAATAAACGAATCCGCATTGGCCGCCCGGGCCGCATTGATAATCGCCTCGGAATCCAAGACATCATCACTGAGCGAAATGTTCTGAGCAATCGTACCCGAGAACAAAGTCGGCGTCTGTGACACAAAGCCAATCTGCGAGTGCAGACAAGCCGGATCAATCAAGCGCGCATCAATCTCGTCCAACAGAATTTTTCCCGAGCTGATCTCGGCCTGACGGGAAATCAGGCGCGCCAAAGTGGTCTTGCCACTGCCGCTGCGTCCAACGATAGCGACCACTTCGCCCTCTTTCGCTGAAAAGCTGACATCATTGAGCACAAAGGGTCCACGATCCGAATAGCGGAAACTGACGCGCTCGAATCGAATGTCCCCGCGGATCGAGATCACCTTCAAAGATTTAAAGCGGTCTTTCGGTTCCGAGCGAATCATCTGCCCCGGAATCGGATAAAGCCCCGCCATGCTGTAGTTGAAGATCACATTCATCAATCCGGAATAAGGACTGAGGCAATATCCCAAATACATCGACAGCGCGAAAGCATTTTGCGGAGCCGTGGCGCTGCTGAGAAATTCGTTAATCACGACAAACAGGGCCAGGGTCGAACCCAGCTGAAAGCACAAAGTTCCAATCTGCGAAAATGTGGTTGTCGAGCGGCTGTAGGTCGCCGATCCCCGAACCAGCTGAAGGAAAATTTTCTCAAAGCGGTCGCGCGACCAGCGCTCGGAGCGGGAAAGCTTAATGCCCTCGAGCCCGTTTATATAGTCCAAACCGTAATCGATCACTTCTTGTCGCTGCTGAGCCGTGCTGACTTCGTCCAAGCCGCCGGTTTTTCGCAAGATCGACACCAGCCCCAATCCACCGCCACAAAACACCAGCAACACGGTCGCCGCCATCCACGAATAGAATCCAATCACGCACA
>CBIHPB010000289.1:0-4911 GCA_966211485.1 uncultured Bdellovibrio sp. | reverse complement strand
GTTTTTGCGCCAGAATATAAGATAGAATCAGAGATTTGCTTTGGCCTTCAGCCTTCATCAGTGCCTTCAGAAGGACTTCGGCGACGGCGCGATTCTTCGGAGAAACTGGTTTGAGAATATGGTCCATTAAGGATTGAAGTCCTTGAGGTGAAGAGAGAACAGAGTTTTTCCCTGCTAAAACCGTATTGATGACCAAGTCTCTTTCCAGTGGGGACTGAAATTGAAGTTTATCTTTCAAACCGAGAAAAGCCATTTCGATATCGTATTTGGCAATTTTAAGTCCGAAGTCCGCATTGATGATCTTAGTCGCGTCCTTCATGGCTTGAGGCTGCTGGTTTTGTCGTCCCATCACGAATTCGATCATCTCCAGCTGTTGTTCGGGTGAAAGATCTTTGACGAAGCTTGAAAAAGAGCTCAATCCGCGAATGAGATTGATGTGGTCCGCGACCTTTTCCGAACTGGATCTTTGATCCGGAGGAAACGCGGAGTGAATTTCAGACGGCTGAACCTGCTCCGATTTCGCCAAATCATTTCGAAAGACTTGAAAAGCTTCGGGCCATTCCTTCCTGAGCGGAAGAGCTTCTAAGGTCTGCTCAATCTTTTTTGAAAGCAGGGGGAATTGAAGTTGTCGGGTGTAGAGCGCCACACTCCGTCCGACAAAATCGGATCCCAGAGCTGCCCAGAGCCGAGTCTCCTTGAGCTGCTCAAATCGTTCCTGGATGGGGAATTGATTGATCGCATTTTGCAACGGACCTGTGAAAGCCCTTTGCAGATCCGGCCTCAGCGTGAAACCACTTTCGCCTTTTTTCATCAGATCAATATAGGCTTTTATCAGCTCCTTTGAGTTCTTAAATTCAGAAACGTAAGAAGCAAAGAGTTCAAAAACCGGTTCGATTTCCGCGCCCCAACGGTCAAATCTGGATAAGCCAAGATTCTCAATGATGATCTTCAATTCATCGACATGGGTCGTTTGAAAGGCCTTTCGACCGACAGGCGTTCTGAACCAAAGTTGCAGGAGATCGCTTTTATGGAGGTATCGACCGTTGAGAACGACGCTCAAGATCTCGTCTTTTGAATAGGCGGAAAGTTTCTCGGACATGACCGGACCTAGCAGAGGGAGATGTCCAAAACCGGCCAGTTGGGTGATTAATTTAAAGGTCATGGCGCGATCATTTTGGTACTTTTCAAACAAGTAAGCATAGACGATTTCAGAGTCTGCGGGTGCTTCTGGGACGGGATCGTTTTTTAATTCAGACTCTAGAACTTCCACCGCTTCAGCCATTTCCTGAGGCGTGAAGGCCTGATAAAAGGAAACGCAGTCTTTGCATGACAAAATTCCTTTTTCGCGAATTCTCCCCAGAGCGGTCGGCACATAGTATCTCACGTGGGGCTCGAATGCTTTTTTCAACTGCGCGGCCCACTGAGGATCTTTGGCTTCACGTTCATCGCTCCAAAGGGTACCTAAAACAAAATCAAAAAATCGAATTCGCCCGTTTTCGTCTTCTTGGTAAAAGGTGGAAGAGTGCTCGGCCGAAATAGCTCCTAAAAATTCAGACTTTAGACGCTCTCGGAGGGAATCTGAAATATTCGAGGGATTGTTCTGAGACAGGAAATCAATGTAGATTTTTATCTCCCCGACGCCGATGGATTGGTTGGTTCCAAAGCTAAAATGATTGAGCTTAAATGAGTCCATGGTCGACCAATAGGAAGTGAATTGCGCCCAGAATGGAGACAGTTTGGCAAGATCACCGACAAATTTTCGGCCTTCCTCGCTTCCGAAGAAGAAACGCATCAAGGTCATTCGAGATCCCATTCTCCTCAAAGAGTCCTCTCGATAACGATAGTTTCGAAAATCCGATAGCGTGAATGCATCATCTCCCAAGGTGTTTTCCAGAAGGAATTTTTTGAGTTTGTACTTGAGCTCCGAGTTCATGAGTCGAAAGACGTTGTCATCAGATTTCCGTTGCTCTTCGTGCATGATATCAAAGAAGGTCACCACCTGGTTCGCTTTTGAATCACCGCTACGTTTGAATCGATCCACCACACCGTTCAGTTTCGCAAGCCATTCCAGAGCTGATTTTTGACTTTGGGAATGGATCTCTCGTTTGAAGTCGTACCGGATTATATCCGGCATGGGCGTCAAAGGGCGAGCTGCGGCTCTTTTATCAAATCTTTTTCGATGTTCGACCCCGGCCTGCAAAGTGCTGAGTCTGAGGCCTTCGGAATGGTGGCTTGCCGTGCCGCTGTTAAAGGCTCGGTTCACAGCTTCCGCAATTTCCTTTGATTCCTTTTGAGAAGGATAGACCTTTTCCATGGCCGTCACGGCTGCGCTGAGTTCATATTTTCCCACCATGCTTTCAAGGCTGCCATCATCAGCGACGATTTCATTCGACTGAGAGGACCACCATGCATCCATGTGTTCCGTGACGTTTTCTTTTGGGTCCACATGTCCTTCTTTGACATGCCTGAGTTCGTGTCCAAGGTAAAAGGCCAATTCATCTTTCGAATCGCAATTTTCGATCAGGGCCGACGTGAGACCGATCTCAAAAATAGGTTTGCCATCGTTGCGAAAGCCCCAAGCTTTCCTGAGAGGCCAAATTTGACCGTTATTGGATTTGGACTTCAGCCAATTGTATTCTTGCGATCCATCTGTTTTGGGGTCCAGCAATCGAGCCCAGGCATTTAGAATGGACGAACCATAAATATTAACGACAATATGGACGCCCCCCGCTCGGAGCTCGGGATAAAGCTCATCGACCATTTCGTCGATCACTTTTTGGGTTTTACGGACTGTCGGAGAGATCGCCCCAACCGGAGGAGTGAGAAGGCGGCCGCGAGCGAGCATACTATAACCGAAAATGCGGATCTGTTGTCGCTCGGTGTCCGTGAGGGGAGATGAGGGTCCCGCCAGAACGGACAGACTTGCGAACAACAGCAAAAAGAAGAGCTTGAGAAAGGTATTCATATTCAAATTGGATATACAAAGCCTGTGCCTCCCGGCGGCCCATTTATGCAAGATAAGCCAGTCAGAGCCCTAGAAGGCCATCAGCTATCAAATACTTTGACAGAGGTCAGCCGTGACGGCCTTTCGACAGGAAGGCTTCTGGAGATTAGTCGTTGATTCCTTAAAGAGTCTGCAGGAACTGAATGACTGCGAGCTTTTCCTGTGAGGTCAGAATCTCTTGGCCATTTTTTAGGAAAATTCCTTCGTCATGGCCGGTGTTGCGAAGACCTTCTTTGCGAGAGTCGTATTTGAACCGCTTCGTCTTCCAAGCTTCAGGAGTTGCATCGCCCAAAGGGTAGCCGTTACAGTGAGAATCGAAATCTGTTTCAGGATCGTTGGCTTCGCCGGCGTAGTATTTCACCGGGCGTTTGGTGGAAGCCGTCAACACGGCACAAAGACTTGGGGCCGAGTTGTTGTGGAAATAGGGCCAGCGCGCCCAGATTCCGACCAATGGTGGTGGGACATAACCTTTCTGAGCTTTGATGACGGTGTGATTTCGCTTTGAGATGGCGAGATCGTTGAGCTTTTCAAGCGACTTCATCCCGAGATAACGATTTGGATCTGTTCCGACATCGACGACGAAAGTTCTTTTTGGATAATGAACTTTTGTTGTCTTCAGTTGATCGGCAGGTGAGAGAAGCTCAGCGCCCGTTTGGCTCCAAGCTTTTTCATAAACGCCATGGCAGCGCGAGCAGGTGCGAATGAAAATTTGTTCGCCAGTTTTGGCTGTTTCGAGATTGATTTTTTCTGCTGGGAAGAAATCGGTGATTCGTGGCGCTTCCATCGAGAAAACGGCGGTGGTGAGATCTTGGATGGCTTGATTGTTCTCGTACAGCCACTGATCTAATTTTTGAAGATCGACGCCGCGGCCGACTTCGTTCCACAAGACGTTGGTGAAAATTGGGTTTCCGCTGACGACGGATCCGTCCGAGAGCCATCGGTTTTTGTATTTCAGATTCCACCACACCGCCGGTTTTGAATCAGCCGGCACATCATCTAAGATATCGGCACGCGGATGTTTTTGGAATTCCGGATTTTTTGTCGCATATTCGTCCGCGTTTCGCCGATTCAGTGACAGTGCGACTTGGGCCAATGATGTGTCCAAGCCGAAAACTAAAGGTTTTTTGGCTCCGACAGATTTGACGTTTTCTTTCAGTTCGCGAAGTAGATCAGTTTCGGCGTCAGTTGCGTGATTTACTTTTTGAAAACTTTCGGGACTGAGGAAATGGGCGAAGAATTTTGCTTTGACGAAAGTTTCGTTGGCTCGAGGAAATCTGTTAGTCATGCCCAAAACGGTTTTTCCGAAGAGGCGGCTCGAGTGGCAGGCGGCGCAGGACAGTGTAAATCCCTCGGCGCCGTTCCTGGTGATGAGTCCAAAACCCATTCGGTTTTCGGGAAGAACATCGCGGTTTGGAATTGGAACCGAGTAAACGCCGGTGTCGTCGGTGGCTGGATACTCGTGCAATCCCACCCATTCAAGAGCATCGTCGAAAGTTTTCATGTGAGTCAGTCCATGGAAAACTTTTTTCATGAAAAATTCGAAAGGACCGTGGGCGGGCTCTTCGATAAATTTTTTCAGTGGGTGATAGGGTGGTAGAAGTCCCGTGACTGATACGGGGTAGACCTGCGTGTGAATCTTTCCCTGATCGATGGATTGCTGAAGAACAGAATTTGGCAGCTGATAAGGATTGGATCTTCCGCCGTCGGGGACCGTGAAGCCTTCGCTCCAGTCGGGGGATGTTTGTGCAAAAGAAAACGCAGAGACAAGGCAAAACAATCCTGTCACGAGGATGGTGGTTTTTTGAATTTTCACATGACCTTTCTTAGGTCATTGCCACCAGTCCCGGTGGAACTTCTCCGTTGGCAATGGCCTGGGACAATTTGAAATGATCGGCATGTCCAATCCA
>CBIHPB010000288.1:0-4922 GCA_966211485.1 uncultured Bdellovibrio sp. | reverse complement strand
ACGCTGGATGACGCCGAATTCCATTCGCCGCCACGATTTCGGCCTGTTGAAATTCAGCATTTTCGCGCAGGGCTTCGGCCAGCGGAGCAAAGGCTTTCGAGTTCGGATCCTTTTGCAGAAGTTTGCGATAGTCCTCGATCATTTTCGGAAGGTTTTTGCTCATGCCCTAGTGTTGCACTTGGCCCCGGGGCGGGCAAGTTGCATTCTGCTCTTAGTCGTGCAAGCATTTGGGGATGATCATTCTGGGTATCGATCCGGGTTCTCGTATCACCGGTTTTGGCATTTTGAAAGTCACCGGCACGGGGATGAACCTACGGGTTCAGCATATCAATCACGGCGTGATCATGATGGATCCCACCGATCCCTTCGCTTTGCGAATGAAGGAACTGGGCGAGGCCATGGATCATGTCCTGAAGAAATACAAACCCGATCAAGTCGTCATCGAAAAAATCTTTTTGGGCCGCAATGCTGATAGCGCGTTTAAGCTGGGGCATGCTCGCGGGGTTGCTTTGTATGAATCGGCGAAGTTTGGTGCGGAAGTGATCGAGTACGCGACTCGTCTTGTTAAAAAGGGAATCACCGGCAGCGGTGGGGCGACGAAAGAAGAAGTGCAGACTTGCCTGATGAGATTGCTGAATCTCAAAGCAATTGCCCGGCTCGACGCCTCGGATGCCTTGGCGCTCGCGGCTTTTCACGCTTTTCGAATCACGAATCCCTTGCATCAACGCGTCCGTAGAAGTCAGAATGTAGAGCTTTAACAGAGAGGTTTTCTCGATGATCGCTCAGCTCAAAGGCTTCTTGTCAGAAGTCACTTCGGAATCGGCTATTTTAGATGTCAACGGTGTTGGCTACGAGCTGACTTGTTCGCTGAACACTTTGGCCGAACTGCAGGCTGATTTGATGGGCGGGGCGGGGGCGTCGGCGAAACCTTCAAAGCCGGTGACCGTTTTCACTTACACACATGTGCGCGAAGATATTTTGCAGCTGTTTGGGTTTGCCACAAAAACAGAAAAGCAATTGTTCACCACTCTTTTGAAGGTGAATGGCATCGGTCCCAAGATGGCCGTCAACATTTTATCAGGCGGATCTGTCGAGCATATTTTGGCCATGATCGAGGCCGAAGATGTGAAAGCACTTTCGAAATTGCCGAAGGTCGGAAAGAAAACGGCCGAGCAAATGGTGCTGACATTGAAAGGCAAACTTGTGATTGCCGAGCCGACGACACCTGCAGCTGGCGGGAAAGCGGCTGGAGTATCGGCGTTTGGAAAAAATCTGACGCCAGCCCTGCGGGATATTTCGTCCGCGCTTGTTAATTTAGGTTTCCGTCCACAGGATGTTGAGAAAGTCGTTTCCGACATGCCAAAAGAAATCGATCTGCAAGAGGGAATTCGTCAGGGCTTGAGTGCTTTGACCTCGCAATAAGGAGATTTGAATGCCAAGAATTTTAGAAAGCGAAGATTTTTTGGAAGACGGAAACTCTCCTGCCGCACGCGCGGATCGCGAGCGCGAAGTTTTGTCGAAAGAGACTTTGGAGGGTGAAACCTCGTGGGAAAATATCCTGCGTCCTTCGTCGTTTGACGAGTTCCCCGGTCAAGACGATGTGAAAGAAAAACTGAAGGTCTTCGTGCAAGCAGCAAAAAATCGCAACGAGCCTTTGGATCATGTGTTGTTGTCAGGGCCTCCGGGCTTGGGAAAAACGACGCTGGCGAAAATCATCGCGCATGATTTGGGAGTGGACTGCAAAGTCACTTCCGCTCCGGCACTGGATAAAAAAGGCGATCTGGCAGCGTTGTTAACTTCTTTGAAACCGTTTTCCGTTTTGTTTATTGATGAGATTCACAGACTGTCTCGCGTGGTGGAGGAATACCTCTACACGGCGATGGAAGATTACTATCTCGATATCGTGACTGGCGAAGGCTTGGGCGCGCGCTCGATGAAGTTTCAGCTGGTGCCGTTCACTTTGGTGGGGGCGACGACTCGCGCGGGACTTTTGAATGCGCCCTTTCGCGATCGCTTCGGGATTACCGAGCGTTTGAATTTCTACGATAAAAAAGCCTTGCAACAGATTCTCACTCGCTCGGCGGGGATTCTGCAGATCGCGGCCGATGCCGAAGGTCTGCATGAGATTGCCAGACGTTCTCGTGGAACTCCAAGGATTGCCAATCGTTTGCTGAAACGCGTGCGCGATTATGCGCAGGTGAAAGGTAAAGGCGTGATCACTGAAGACATCGCGTCTTATGCTTTGAACCAGCTGGGCGTGGACCAATTGGGACTTGATCCGATGGATCGCCGGATTTTGGAATTGATCGAAAACAAATTCCAAGGCGGACCAGTGGGGATCGAGACCATCGCGGCAGCACTTTCAGAAGAAAGCGATACGATCGAAGAAGTCTACGAGCCGTTTTTGATTCAAGAGGGACTTTTGAATAAAACTCAGCGTGGACGCGTGATCACCGAGCTTGCGAAACAGCACCTGGCTGGCCGCGGGAACTAATTGAGCTCGCTTTAAACAATAGCTCGTCAGCAGTTGAGAAGCTGTCGAGTCCTTCGGTCGGTCAATTTTCTATGTCAAAAATTTTGACATCTTCCGGATTTCGAAAGTTCTGGTATTTTTCTGCCATTGATTTTCGGGGGTTCCAAAATGTTTTCGCGTTCTTTGTTTCTAGGGGTTGGTGTATTTTCCATTCTTCTCACCGCATGTCAGAAAAGCGATTCGGGTTCGGCGGCGACGCCAGAGCCTGCGCCGATCAAAACAGACGCTCCGCCAGTGAAAAGGGGCAGTGATGAGCCCACTTCGGACTGGGTGATGGATGCTCAGCTGTCTTTGTGTCGCACGCATATGAAGAAAGCTTCCGAGTCGGCTTGCCGAGCGGCTGTTTTGATTCGTGAAAAGCATGGGATCGGCCCAGCCTATCAGGTGACGGATAAAGTCTGCGACAAATTGATTTCAGCGATTGAAGTCAGCCGTGACGAAAAGATGTCTTCGAAAGATAAATTGCGATCCTGCGTGACAATTAAAGAGGACACGGCCGAATTGGCAAATGTGCCTTCTTCTCTTGGCTGTGTCATGAAAGACCGTCAAGCTTGTCGCCATATCGGTATCGCAAGTCACGACATTCAGCGTGCTTTTGAGATCGGCTCGGATGGCGAGGACTCGGAATTGTCCCGCATGATCTGGAGTAGCCGTTTCAGTGTTTCTCAGGTCGAGAACCGAAAAATTCTGTCGATCGAGTGCCGCGAAATGAATCCGCAGACGGGAATGACCGAAAAAGTTCCATTTTTCTCGGACAATTTGGGAGTTCAGACAAAATATTTGCCGGATTGCCAGTTGACGAATGTGCAGCTTTCAATGGGGCTTCCTCCGGAGATTTCGGATTCTTTGAGCCGGGCCGAATTCAAGCGGTCGGATATGCGAAGAGATTCTTCGGAAACTCGGGATTCGACTTACTTCCATTACATGCATGATCCTTTCGATCTGTCCATTCAGACGGAATTTTCGCCAAAGCACATGATGATCCGAAACACCGATCAATATGAATCGAATTTGCCAGGACAGGCCGAGCGCTGTTTGATGGCTAAGTCCATTTCCATCGCGCAAACGGGTCCTCAGCAATACACGATGATTGAAAATCAGTCTTGCGAACACCGGGGTACGGGTCGCAAGCTTTTCTCGGTCGAGCGTGAGATCCAATTCGAGAACAACGCCAAGTCGTGGGATCAGTAATTCAGTTTCTAATGAATCATTCAATTTCTTGGGCCTTCGTCCGGATGGATCAGGGCCCATACTTTTTCGCCTCTTCTCTTTTCTTTCTTTCACTCTGAAATCTTCATTCTGAGAACGACCTTCGTCCGTAGACGAAGCGTCATGAATCTCGTTAGAATTAAAATCAATTCCAGCGAGGTTCTGCATGTTTGCCGCTCAAAGATTTTGCCTCTTCACGCTTATTTGTCTGATGGTGACCGGTTCTGCGTTTGCGGAAAGCAAAGGCGGTGGTGGTGGCGGCGGCGGAAGCAGCGGATGGATTCGCCGCGATTTCGGTCTTTTGATCGGCCTGGGATCCACCTTCAACGACGAAACGGCCAGCAGCACATTCTATCAGCGCTCGGGTGGATTTCCGGAATTGGGATTGAATCTGCGATTCGGTCTTCGCACCGGGATCGTTGATCTGGGACTGACCGGCTCTTATTCACTGATCTGGAATAACGAGGTGAAAAAAGCCGACGCTGGGGTTTACGAAAAATATCGCTATGATGCTCATCAAATGTTGGGCGGCGGATTTGTGACTTACAATCTTTTCGGATCCGGCAAAGACACCACAGAAATTTTGTTCGAGTACTATCCCTATGCAGCCCATTCGATCAAATATGCGGATGACTCGGCCCAAAATCCTTATCGCGCCGGCGACGAAATCAAAGGCAATGGCTGGGGATTGGGTTTCGGCGGCAATCGCGGCGATGGCAGTGTGTGGTTGTTGTACCGAAGTTTGAATATGACGGATGGTGATCTTGGCGGCACCACCAGCACTTGGCCGAATTCAAGTCATAGCCGGGTTCACGTGCAGACGGTGACCTTGGTGGTTGGCCGCTCGATTTAGTTCCAGTCACTGCCAAGTGGCAGTGGACCCCTACAACATGTGTCTAAAACAGATGCCGCAGATACTCTCGCCAAATGGGAATGCGACTTGGTTGCGAATCGCGCGAGAGGATCGGAATTTCTGTGATCTTCAGATTCAGCTTGTGAGCTTCTTGCAGAATTTCTGGTGTGTAATACCAGTGCTTCATTTTTAAGCTTGGCAAAAGTTTTTCCAGCGCTGCTTTTTGGAAAACCAGAAAGGGACACAGGGGATCGCTCGACGCAATGCCGTGTTTGCGCCACTTTTCCAGAATGATATTGTCCAGCGTCCAATGCCACGAGGTGCGCT
>CBIHPB010000287.1:0-4931 GCA_966211485.1 uncultured Bdellovibrio sp. | reverse complement strand
CATCCTTATTCGGCAAAGCTTCAATGGAATTATTAATAAGATTAGAAAGTACTCGCTTTAAATCCATACTGTTTGCGAGAGCCACCATTTTCTTTTCAAGTGTGGATTTGATTTGAAACTGAATACCCGAGTACTCGGGGAACTGAATTTGTTTTTCTTTTACCAAAGACCCAACAACTGCTGGAATATCGACATTTTCGGTTATCGATGTCTGACTTTTCTTTGCTTTTGAAGAAATGGAAGAAGATGTGCTTTCAAGTTTCTTAGCTTTTATAAGCAAATCATTTGCTACGGCATTAATCCTTTGGACTGCCTCGCGAATGATCAGGCGTTTTTCTTCAGGGGCTTCTTGAAGGCTGGCAACAACAATATTGAGAGCAGACAGTGGCGATCGAATGTCATGGGAGACTTGCTTTGTAACGCTAAGAATAGATTTGGAGTGTTCGATGTCTTTTGTTGATGTGTAGAGAACATTAACGCCGGTCAAAAATCGTGAAAACTCATTCTTTTGCGAAACGTAAGAAAAATCAGGATTTAATCCAGATTGAATGCTTTCAATCGCTTGATCAATGCAATTCATTGCCGTGAAAAGCTGAGCTCGGATTGATCTATAGAATTGAAAGATAATTAATGAAGACAGCAAGATAATTGCTCCGAAGATGAGATACCAATGAATTGGTAAGCTCAATATATGCAAGTGTTCTTCATTGAATTCAGCAATCACAAAGTAGTCGGGCGTCGAAGCGGGTTTTAATGTGGGGTCAGGAAATATGAGGGTTGATCCTGTATTTTCGAAGTGTTTAGTTTCTGCAGCGGTTCGGATGTGAACGGAACGCAGGTCATATTTGTTCTGAAGATCATTCAGTTCCTCATCTAACACTGACATTCCTAAGAGGTGCCACGAGATGAAAGTTTGATATTTAGGTTCAATAATTTGCTTAAGGCTGTCCCGGTATTCTTGCGCTCTTTTGCTTTCGATTGACTTCAAAAGAGAAAATCCTGTTGCGACGATAAACAAAAGACCAATTAAATTGATCAATACTTGTAGGAAAATTACTCTTGATATGAGTGGATACCGATCCATGAACTCAAGCTTCCTTCTCGCCGACAGTCACCAAATTATTGGTCGAACTCCCCCACGAGCTGTCCTCATTTATAACAATTTTTGTTACTGCTTTAAATTCACAGTCCAAATTTAGGTAGACTTCAGCGACTTTTCTGAAAAGAATTTCTGATCTGTCAAAAAAATGAACAGAGTCAAATAGGGTGTAGGGACTAGAAGATTACAGCCCGCAACCGGGCTGATTTACAAATTCACAAGCTTCAGATTTAGCTCTCGGTGTTTTCCGTAAGCGGTTGCTCTGACAAAGCAGCGGCCTGGAACGGATGACAGCCCATCGCGCTGGTGATCATCTCGGCTTGTAGCAAAGCTCCCAACAGGTTTTTTTGTTGGCTCATTTGTGCGGAACCGACCCATAGGTTTTCGAGGCCTGGGATGGTTTGGTTGGCTGAAAGTTTCAGTTCGCCGTTTCCAGAGTAAGATGGAACCACCAAAATTCTTTCGAATTTGAGGTTTTCCAAAGCGTCTGGATAAGCGCGCTTGATTTGGCGTTTGATCTTTTTCAAAGCGGTGCCGACCAATTCAGTGTCTTCGGCTTCTTCGTCTTCGACGAAGGTCAACCACTGCGAGTATTGCAAAGTTTCGGCGTTCACTTCGGAGGCTGGGTGGAAATAGCCCACGCATGGTCCGATTTCATCCTGAGTTGTTCCGTTCAGGATGTGAATGTTTGTGAGGTCTGTGACTTTGTGGCTGTGAAGCAAATCGATGCCCACCGCAGTCCAGAATTGATTTTTGGACATTTTCTGTTGGGCTTTGGCGCTGAGAGTTCCTTCAGGCAGAAGTTGTCGTAGAGATTTCACAGGGCCACAGTAGATGAAATTCAGCGCTTGGATATTTTTTTGGCCATTCACTGTGACGTGAGTGACTCGGTCGCCTTCCGAGTGAAACTTTGTCACGTAAGATCTTGGCATAAATTCGCCGGTGAAGTGGCTGAACAGAACTTGGGTCCACTCGTGCGGTTCCAATTTTGTTTTCAGTGCGCGTGGGTAATTGAAGTAAGAAATTTCGTCGTAGAACGCAGGCGGGTTGTTGCCGAAACCGACGAACGGACGCATGCCACCCGCTTCGTAAGTCATCGCTGGGGCTTCGATGGATTCTGGGGACAGAGAGCTCATCAAAAGCATTTCCAAGAAAGCGACGGCTTTTTGAGACAGTTCGGTGTCGGGCAAATAGCGCAGTCCATTGTTCACGGCGCCGAATGGAGTTTGGATCGAGCGGTTCAGGCCACCAAAGGTGTCGGCGCTTTCGATCAGAACAACATTGCTGGTGATGCGGCTAAGAGCATTCGCGACGCACAATCCGGCCAAGCCGCTGCCGATCACTGCGTAGTCATAAACGTGGTTTGATTTCCGTGTTCCAATAGTCGAGGTCGTTTGCATAGCTTTCAATTTTCACAAAAGCGCAAAGCCAGTTGCAAGAGTTATGGAATATGACGGGAAGCGGAAAGCCGCGAAAATGGCGGAAAAGACACCAATTGCCTAAGCGCAAAGCGGACGCAGGCGCGCAGAAGCGGGGATTTGTCCAAAACCTGGGCAAGCGGCGGCGAAAGCTTGTAATACACAAGCACAAAAGCCTTGCCGGCCGGTGATTTCAAAAGGTAGGCGTCGCGAAAATGCGTCAGGATCTGAACTTCCGGCGAGTGATACTGAAACGCCGCGGTTGCGATAAAACAGCGGCCTCGGGTTTCATTCGACATCTTCAGAAAGGCTTTGATCACATTCGGGTTCTTTGCGGTTTTCTGAAAGGCTTCGGCCTTGCGAAGAATGTCCGGAAAAATTGGCGTAAATCGTAAAAACTGAGAAAGTTTTTTGGCGGCGATCGCTTGGCGCTCGCCATATCTTTCGCTGGTGTCATAAATACGCAGTAGATCCCAGTATACCGAAGCGACGATCGTCAGCTCTTGGGTGCGCGCTGAATCTTTGAATTGCTCGGGGCTGAGCTCACCGGGCTTGGCATCGAAGACGACTTCCAAAACTTTGATGTATTTTTCGTAGGCGACGGCGGATTCTGAGTACGCTTTTTCCTGCATACTTTGCCGAGCTTTTTTGATCAGGTTCACGCGGCTTTTCCAAAGCATTAATTTTTTCTGCTCTTTGGCTTTTTCACGCGCCATCAGAAGACTGCCGCGTGCGACCGAACCTGCAAGCTGAGCAAAACAGTTTGCACAAACCTGACCGGGGATCTGCTCGTCATTGCCCGCCTCACGAAGCTTGGCGATGAGGCCCGCGTCCATGGTCTGCAGTTCTTGTGTTGGAGTGCCACATCTTGGGCAGGGGTGCTGACTCATTACCCCTTATTCTCTTAGAGAAGCTGAAGGGGGTCAACATCCACACTGATACGTGTGGCAGGCGGAAGCCATTTCTGATCGCCCAAGACCTGCCGACAGAAGGATTGAAGATGTCGGTGATCTTTGCCTTTCAGTAACAGGTGATAGCGGAATTGCCCGCGCAGCTTGGCTAAGGGGGCTTCGGCTGGACCTAAGACCTCGACGTTTTCGTAGGCCTGGTGCTTAATTTTAAGTTGTTGTGAACGCACGGATAAAAGTCTGGCTGCTTCTTGAACTCGGGACAATTGCGTTCCCTGGATCCGAAACGAAATCAGTTTTCCGATCGGCGGATAAGCCAAGGGTTCACGCTGAGCAATTTCCATTTGCGAGAAAGATTCGAAATCATGTTTTTGCGCAAAGGTCAGGCTGGGATGCTCGGGATTGTAAGTCTGAATGATCACGCGGCCCGGGGGCTCGCCCGGCTTCACATGCCGGCCGGCACGGCCGCTGACCTGAGTGATCAATTGAAAACTTCGTTCCGTGGCGCGGAAATCCGGAAGATTGAATCCGACATCTGCCAGCACCAGGCCCACCAGATTCAGGCGTGGAAAATCCAAACCTTTGGCGATCATCTGCGTGCCGATCAAAATATCGGTCTCGCCGCTTTCCATCCCACGCACCAGTTCTTCGAGATCATGGCGATTTTGAATTTCATCGCGATCAGCGCGAGCGGTCTTCGCCTCTGGAAACAGGCGCTGCATTTCAGTTTCTAAAAGCTCGGTGCCAAGTCCCATCGGGGAGACTTCGCCGATTTTGCAAGACGGGCAGTCTAATTTGTATTCTTCATGATAGTCGCAGTAATGGCAGACCAAGTGATGACGGCCATGCAAAGTCAGCGTGATATCGCAATTCGGACATTCGTGAGTAAATCCGCAGCTGGGACACAAAACCACATTGGCGACGCCACGACGATTCAGGAATAGCGCCACTTGCTCTTTGCGGGTTAGAGAATCATGAATCGCTTGGTGCAAGATCGGTGAAAGCCAAAACGGAAGAGCCGGATCCTTTTCCATTGTACGCAAATCGAGAATTTCAACAGTCGGAAGTGCGCGGTCTTGCACGCGTTGGCTCATCCGGTGCAGCTGGTAGCGGCCTTCTATGGTGTTTCTCCAGGATTCGAGACTTGGAGTCGCAGATCCTAAAACCACCGGGCAGTTCGAAAATTTTCCCAGCATCACAGCGGCATCGCGGCCGTGGTATTTCAGTTTTTCTTCTTGTTTGTAGCTGGGTTCGTGCTCTTCATCGACGATGATCAATCCCAGATTTGGCAATGGGCAGAACAATGCCGAACGCGCGCCGATCAGAATTTTTTTGCGGCCTTCGACCATCTCCCACCATTGATTGGTGCGTTCTCGATCGGTCAATTGCGAGTGAAGAACTGCGATCTGATCGCCAAAGCGTTCGGCAAATCGATGCACCAGTTGAGGGGTCAGAGAAATTTCCGGAACCAGAACCATTCCCTGTTTTCCCGAATCCATAATTTCC
>CBIHPB010000286.1:0-4935 GCA_966211485.1 uncultured Bdellovibrio sp. | reverse complement strand
AATCGTCATGACCCCGGAAACCATCTGGGCCGTGCTATTTCTACAATCGGTTACTGTTGGATAAAGTGCGTAAGAGCCGGCCGTGTAATCATAACTGACAGTGAGTGCAGTTGAGTCTGAACTGATTGGATATCCGCCATATTCCTGACGTGAAACTTGAACACTGTAACACTGGGCGATGTCTCCATAAATCATCTCATTTGGAAGGCCATCAGCTTGCAAAATCGGCGAATGAACATCGATCGGACTGGTGGCAGGAGTGAAAGAAATAGTGCTGACGCCACTGATTGTAATGCCAGCAAAAGTTTTCAGACCTGTGGTGTTCGGCTTGAAGTACAGAGATCCAGAAACTTGACTCATTTCTGGGGCAATCGTCAGATCGCCTGAGACAACTCCGCTTGAACAGTCGGAGCTGGAATAGAATTGTCCCCAAGTAACGGATCCGACATTTGAAATCGTCAGAGTTGATGACGGGTCAAGAGAATAGGGATTTGAAACCCCTCCAATTGATGAAGTGTACAGACCAAAGCTTGCTGGGTAGCAAACACCTGCGGTCAAATGATGAGTCATACCATTATAAACTCCACCATTGATGCCAATTTGAAGATACGGACCGCCGCCGCCGCCACCATTGTTGAAATTCCAACGCGAAATAAACGTTCCGATTTTTCGGATTTGACCGTCCTTCACAGGACAAAGAACACCGACCACCGAGCCCGAAATGTCGGTCGCTGTGATGTTTGTATTCATCGTAAAGCTGCCATCAGCGGAAATTGCGGTTGCTGTTCCACCATCAGAAAAGCCTGACTTGGCGGTGTCTGCGATATTGTCGCAGCTGGGGGCATCCATCCACTCGAGATTAGAATTCACCTTTTTGAAAAGACGTACCTGATTCACCAAAGACTCGTAACCTGGTAAAAATCGTGCCCCAAGTGTCTTCGGATCTGCGTTTCCATTGAACTTAAAGGCCGAATAACCGCCACCATTGCTCTCCTGCCGGAAGAATCCACGGAATGGAATGGCTCCATCTTTTCCGTTTCCATCCAACATGCTGGTGCTAATAGCAAGTTTATCCAAGAAATCGGTTGCCGAAGTACAATTACCATCGGTTGAAACGCGACCACCATTGATCGCTATCGTTGTCAGGGATGTTGCATCGGTTTTGAAAAGCTCAGTGACAGTCGGGATCGCGCCATTCGGCGTGCCCATCGTTAACATTGTGGCTTGATTGCTCGCACGAGCCATCCGAGTCAGGCTACCTGTGAAGTCACGGCAAATGGATTTACCGGAGATCAAAGAACTATCAGGTGAAAAATATCCCAATACAACGACATTTGGAGTTTCCGCTTTCCAGACACCGTTGTTCGATCTTTGGTGTGATGGAATGGACACGCGCAGTTTTTGGTAATCGGAAGCTACCGGTTTAAATCTCGAATCATCGAGATTGACAGCGCCATCAAACAACTTCATGCCAGGATTCGTTCCATCCTCAAGCACATATTCAAAGTTGGTTGAAGACAAAGCGAAGAATGAAAACCAACCGTTAAAGATCGGACTGCGTTCGATGACCATAGCCGGGTCGCCAGTACCTGGGTTGTAGCGAATTGCAATCGTACCAGTCGGACCACTATTGGCCGCAGTCAAATAACGACCCGCAACCGCTCCGTCAGCCTGCTGACCTGATGAAATCGAAGCCAAAGTCACTGTCGCAGTCGCTTCAGCTGAAGTCATCGCAACACCTGCAGCAGCGCCGTAATAGAAACTCATGCCACCTGTCGAGTCCGAGTAAACAGCCAAAACCTGAACAGTCCGGTTGCTTCCGCCAGGAACGTTTTCAATATACAAATCAGCTGCATTGATCTCAGCGCCTGCCGGCCCGCATTCGTGGCAACGATCCCAGTTTTTCACGATCGGTGCTTGAATTCCATCCCCGTAAATATTCACAGTGACGTGGATCAAAGGATCGCCGACCGCAGCGGCTCCAACTTTCGAAGACTTCATGGTCTGCGGCAACTGCATCCGCAGTGTCGACACCTGATCCTGCGCTCGCGTACAAGCGATCGCGAAAACGCCCAAACTTACCAAACCTATTTTTTTAAAAAGCTGTCCCGAATCCACGGCTTACCTCTTTTTCTTCACTCTTACTTTTCGGAAAAAAAGGGGGTGCTCTTGAATCCTTCTCAGATTGAGAATCGAGGACTTAAGCGCTTTGCTTGCGCCGGAAACTTAGTCTTTTGCTTGCAGTGATTCGGCTTGAGACGGCAGTTCGCCTGGTTTTGAGACAGGGGTTGCTTTGAACACCCGAAGCCAGTGCTGATAGCCTGGTCCCCCGACCTGAATCTCCTTGGCGCGGCCATTGAGATAGGAATTTTCCCAGGACCTTCCTTCCAAATTCGCCCAGTCCAGTTTTGCTTCGATGATCAAGGCGCCGGGATCCGAGCCGGCTCTTTGGCTCAGTTCCCAAATCTGATTTTTCTGCTTCGACCAGGTCTTCTCGTCCCGAGGGAATGGTTCGGACTCGATCCAAATCTTGGTTCTTGCAAGGCCGTCGTCGTCTTCAAAAATCCAATGCGACTCCCCCAGCGGAAGAACCGAGATTTTCTCGCCTGGAAAAATCGGTTTCATGAACTGCGCTCGGAAAGACTTTGTTTGCTGCGGCAATCGGGATAAAATCTCGATCACCAAATCAAATCCGAACAAAACTCGCTCGGGAAACCCGTGCTGGCGTGCAAATTCAAGGTCCATATGCAGTGGATTTGCGTCCTTTGAGGCTTTGAAAAAACGTTCGTATCGCGCGTTGTCAACTAGCACTAAAAAAGAGATCGGATTTTCATTTGCCAAGCATGGAACTCCTCGATGGAATAGAATGCGATGAGTTTCCAAAAGTTCAAAGACTTTTCCGATTTTCTGCGGCGAAGAAATTCGCTCGTGATAACAAACGCACAAAATGAAGCGCTTCATTTGGCAGTTGTTGGCTGGTCCAATCTCGATTTATTCGCCGAAATCTTAAAATCTCAGTTCGCACTTAATCACGTGTCCGCGAATGTCATCAAATCCGGTTACAACTCGTTCGTTCTTTCGGGGCACAACCCCGAATTCACCGTGCTTAATTTTCAGCCGCTCTATCAAATTCAAAATTCCGAAACCGAAATTGAAAACGAACTTCAATTGCGCGAGCAAATCATTCAAGAATTTCGGAAAAAAGGATCCAGGCTGGTTGTGATCGCCGAATCTGCAGGTCCGACATTTCTGGATCTGAATTTAGATCTGGAGATACAACAGACCCGCGAGAGATGGAATCACCGGCTAGAGGAAATTTGCAGTCCCTCTGAGATTTTGGATCTGCAAGGCCTGATTCAAACTGTTGGCAGCGATTCGTTTTTTGATTTTCGCTCTTGGTACGAATCCAAAATGTACTTTTCCTCCCAGGCGCAGATTCAAATGGCGGCGGAAGTTTTTCGTCTGCACCAAAATCAAAAGCGCCAGCTGACAAAAGTTTTGGCTCTGGATCTGGATCAAACTCTTTGGCATGGAATTTTGGCCGAAAGCGAGCTGTCTGAAATTCGTATTGGTGGCCACGATCCGGTCGGTGAATTTTTCTATGACTTTCAAATGCTGCTGAGAAAACTCAAAGACTTGGGAATTCTTCTGACTTTAGTGACCAAGAATGACGAAGACCAGGTCCGGGACGCCTTGCAAAAGCTTCCAATGCCATTGAAGGAAAATGACTTTGTCGGCATTTGGGCTGGCTGGAATCCCAAACATCAAAGTTTGCTGGATATGAGCCAAAAACTAGGTCTGGCTTTGGATCAGATCCTCTTTATCGACGACGATCTCTTTGAAATCAGCGAGGCCCAGGCCCATCTCCCCGACTTGCAGACACTTCATCTGGATGTGGACTTGGAAAAGCGTTCAGGCCAACTGCTTGACGCTTTAAACTGGCACAAGGGATCTGTGACGGCTGAAGACAGCCTTCGAACGCAGTCCTATCAGCGAATCATGAAAGCATCTTCGGGGGACCTTGCGGATCTCTCGAGCCAGGTCGAGCTTCGAGAATTCCAAAAGCAGGACCTGGGACGCATTCATCAGCTTTTTCAGAAGACCAATCAATTCAATCAGCGCACCCAGCGTCGGACTTTGGATGAAATTTCCCAGATTCTTGATTCGAATCAAGGACTGCGGGGATTTTCCTACACGGTTTCCGATCGCTTCGGAGATTTGGGTCTGGTTGGCGCTGTGATCACAAAAATGGAAGACGAGATCCTATGGATCGAAGACTGGGTGATGAGCTGCCGAAGCCTCAACCGCCAGATTTCAGAAACTGTGATCACTCGTTTGAAAGAATTGTTCCCAGAGGCTCGTGAGGTTCACCTGAAAGCGCGCAAAACACCGCGAAATCATCCGTTTTTCGACTCACTTTCAAAGTTGAACTTTACCGAATACCCATCCATGACCCCAAATCCGGACGAGTTTTTATTCCGGACTTCCTTCCGAGATGCACATGTCAACATCTGAAACACAAATCTGGCAAGGTCTGCAAGAGCTCTTCAATCTGGTATTTCGACACCCAGTCCAGATTAGACCCGATCTTTCCGCCAAAGATGTGCCCGAGTGGGATTCGATGGCCCAGATCACGTTGATCATTGAAATGGAAAAGAAGTTCAATATCCGCTTTCGCTTGGGCGAAGTTGAAAACGCCACGAACCTTCAAGACTTGGCGCAACTGATTTCACGCCATATGGACCGGGCCACTGAACTGCTATGAAGAAGCAAGTCCAAATACGACCTGCATTTTCAACCCCCGGTTCTTTTCTCGCGTTTATTTTATTCTCTCTGCTTCTTTTTTCCTCGCCATTTTTGCTGAGTCTGAAGCCAGGCCTGCGCTCGGAGATGTTTCGATTTTCTCTGACGGAAAATGCGGACCTCGAGTACTGG
>CBIHPB010000285.1:0-4946 GCA_966211485.1 uncultured Bdellovibrio sp. | reverse complement strand
TTTTGGAAACGAGCAGGTGAAAGCTGTTTGGGGACATGATGTGATTCTCTCTAAAGACTTTGAGCACTACGGCGAGTGGAAAGCCTGGCATTTGGACGGCCGGCCTCTCGGGTCGCACGAGTGGCCCTTGGCACGTGCCATTCAGAAAGGTGAAATTGTCGAGGCTGAGGTCATCAAGATTCAGTGGCCCAATGGTGAAGAAAGATTTCTGCGGTTGAACTCAGCCCCTGTGAAAGACCGCGAAGGAAAGATCGTGGCGGGTGTGGTCGTAAGTGTGGACATCACCGAGATCAAAGCAGCCGAGCAGGTTTTGCGCGAAAGCGAAGAAAAGTTTCGCGCCTTTGCCGAGGCCATGCCACAGATGGCCTTTATTGCCGACGCCGGTGGAAATATCATCTATTATAACCAACGACACTATGAGTACTTTGGTGTGAAACCGGGTGAAACTGAATCTTGGGCCTGGAAAGACAAAGAGATTCATCACCCGGATGATCTTGCCCGCACGGTCGAAGCCTGGTCGAGGTCCCTGGCTTCCGGCGAGCTCTATCAAATCGAATATCGGCTCAAGCGTCATGACGGGGTCTACCGCTGGCATTTGGGGCGAGCCGTACCCCTGCGGGACGAGTCCGGTCAGATTTTTCGCTGGGTGGGGACCAACACCGATATTCACGACCAAAAAGAAGCATCCGAAGAGCACAAAAAATTAATCGAGCGTCTGCAAAGTGAACGGGCGCTGCGAGAGCAGTTTGTGAACACGTTGACTCACGATCTCAGGACACCACTGTCGGCCATCAATATGGCGACACAGATGATTCAAAGCCGTCCCCGCGATCCGCAGATGTTGCATGAACTCTGCGAGCGCGTGCTAAGCAATGTTCGTCGCAGTGATCGCATGATTCAGGACCTTCTGGATGCCAATCGCATCAAGGCCGGAGAAGGGATGAGCATCGACATCCAGAATATGGATTTGAAAGACGTGATTCAAGAAACGCTGATCAATCTGGAAAGTATTGTTGGAAAAAGATTTATCCTGCAAGCCAATGGCGGATTCACCGGCTATTGGTGTGCGACGGCCATCGAGCGTTTGATTGAGAATCTCACATCGAATGCGATCAAGTACGGATCCAAAGAAACTCCGGTGCTGATTCAATTGACCGATATGTCGAACCAGGTTCGTATTTCCGTGCACAACGAGGGAAACCCCATGGCTCCAGAGGAAGTCGAATCTTTGTTCAATCCGTTTCGCCGGGCCAAATCCGCCGATGCCAGTGCGACAAAAGGGTGGGGGATTGGACTGACCATCGTTCGGGGAATCACCGAGGCTCACTGTGGAAGTATCTCGGTGGAGAGTTCGAAAGAAGAGGGCACGACTTTTTCGGTCACCGTCCCGCGGGATTCGCGACCGTGCCGTGAAGATAAATTCAATGATGATATCAGGAGGCCAGTCATATGATTCTAATAGTTGAAGACAGTCAAGATATGCAGCTTTTGATTCGTCTGGCTTTCAAAGACGAGGGTTACGAGATTCAGGTCGCCAGTAACGGTTTTGAAGCCCTCAAGATCATCGATTCTGGCGCGGTTCCGAATCTGATTTTTCTCGATTCGACCATGGACGTGATGAATGGCGCTGATTTTCTCAAGGAACTTGAGGTCCGTTGCTGGGACAGGAAAATTCCCGTGGTGGTTATGTCGGGTCTCGATAGG
The DNA here is from genome assembly GCA_966211485.1 of uncultured Bdellovibrio sp. Classification (GTDB taxonomy): domain Bacteria; phylum Bdellovibrionota; class Bdellovibrionia; order Bdellovibrionales; family Bdellovibrionaceae; genus 21-14-0-10-47-8. The sequence continues at coordinate 3,242 of CBIHPB010000285.1, read as the reverse complement.
CCGCTGCGAAGTCCTTTGATCGTCGAAAATCTTAAGAAGCCATTTGATATTGACTCGCTCAGGAGATTGGCGGCTCGGTATTCCAAGCAGCACCACAATCACACGCCCGAGCCAACTGTCTAATCGGGGTGATTAATGATCGGATCCGGACGGGGCTGCCGGAGTTGTTTTTTGTATGGGGGTTTGTAAGCTTGGATCCGACTTTCCCTGCCGAGGCCGAGACTGGGCGGCTGACGAGGATGGCGTGAGGTCTGCGGCCGTTTTCTTCACTCGCTGTTTGCGGCGCTCTTCGGCGTCTGTCATGGATCCGGTTTTTCGGTTGGTGTCGGATGAGGTTGTTTCAGCCGTTTCGCGTCCGCTTTCCTCACTTCCTCCTTCTTCGCTTTCGCGAAGCTCTTCGTTTGCGATTCCGGTAGAGGCCGCGTTTCCCCGTGGAGTGCCGGACGAGTGGCCATAGTTTTCGCTGGGTGTCGGTTGCTGGATTTTCTTTTCGCCGGCTGCGATCAGACAAAGAGAGCTGAGGATCGGGAATACAAATTTAAGAGATTGTCGCATCGTCATTTTCCTTTTTGTTCCGTTTTAAATTATCCACCTAAAGTGATGTCTTGTTTTTGATACCATTCAAGCGCTTGGGAGAGATGGCGGGGCTTGAGATCGGGCCAATAGTCATCAATGACAAAAAAATCCGAGTAAACAGTTTGCAGCGGGAGCATGCCACTGAGCCGGCTTCGCCCGCCCCAGCGAATGACCAAATCGACGCGCGGAATCTCGGCCGAGGCAACGGATTGCAAAAGATCCTGACGGCGACCACCCTTTTGGTTGTGAGCTGAACTCAAATCCCAGTGCCAGTCATAATTCACCAGAAAATTGATTTTCATGAGGCTGCGCCCAGACGGCTGACGAGTTCGATATTTGACCAGTTCCTTCGGAAAAAGGGGCGAATCACTGTTGCCGACAACCAAAATAGCTGCTTCCCGATTTTGCATTCGACGAACGGCTTCAACACAAGCTTTCCGAAAGGAATTGGTCTCGGCCGCGGGTCGTTTGGTATTGTCATTTGTAAATCCGTAGAAGGTCATCTCTTCAATCCCCAGTGCGAGACACTGCTCGTACAAAGCAAGCCCAGGTCCCAGTCCATGCGAATAACCTTCTGACTTTGGCAAGCCATGAGACTGAGCCCACCGCCGGTTTCCATCCGGAATAATCGCAATATGCCGTGGCAGTCGATCTTTCTTGATTCCCTGAAGCTGACGACCAGTCTGCTCTTGTTTAGATTCTTTGAACTGATGACCAGCTCGATTTCTCTTAAGTTCCTGAAGCTGACGATCCATGTCTTCTCCTTTGAGGTACCGACCTTTGATTGAACAAGCAAAACCGAAAGGCCGTTCGGTCCGCAAACTCATTTGCAAACCAGAGTCCAAAACCCGTTGCTCGAATTCGAGGATCCAATGTTCTCTGTGATTCAGCCTTTTGAAACCATCAGTCGCCTCAGGAAGGTCTGGAAAAGAATTGCGAGGTCCGGGAAAATTTCCTATCCATCAAACGGAAATTCGCCCCATCTGACACTTGAAAGATGATCACAGAAGCGAAAGCCGAGCGATCATGATAGATCTGCGGCAAAAATGCTACGCGGTTCCGACGGCGGGGACGGTGCGGATGTTGGACTATTCAAATACTGGCTCCTCTTCTTCAGGCCGAAAGTTTGAATTGCCGCGCGCTGGTTGCAAGACCGGCAAAGCAGACGCAAATTTTCAATCGAATCGCCACCTCCGAAAGCTTTTGCCTGGATATGATCCACTTCGAGCGCGGATTTTGATCCGCAATTTTCACATTGGTTTTGCGCTTTGGAAAAAACATCGCGACGGATTTCAGCCTTCGAAATCTTGACGCGACTTTTCTGGCGCGCACCAGCTGTCTTGGAAGGATCCAGCTCGCGAAGCCCGAGATCACACAAAAGCTCAAACAATTCACCCAAGGATAAAAATGGATACTGATGCGCCAGCCATCCTTTGAGGAGGTCAACTTTCTCACGAGTTTTCTCAGAAGCCGAAAACCTCATTTCAATCAGGTCATCAGAAACACTCCGAATTCGGTCTGGCTTCGCAGATTCGGGGAGTGAGCAATTTACATCGGCTGAGCAGCTTGGGAGACGCTCTAAAATGCCACCAGAGAATTGATCTCAAACCGCGGATGTCCGAGCAAAATTTTCCTCAAACATGGGTCAAGAATTATTTGGATGACGCAAATTTTATTTTACCCCTCCCTTTTTCCGGATGAATTTTCAATTCACTAATTCGATGGTTCGATGACGCGGTTTTTCTTGAGCGCAGCGGATTCGGAAATTTCATGGCGAGTAAATGTGGGGACAGGACAGTGAAAATAGAATAGTGAAGATGTCGCTGTCTTCAGAGCGGAACCTTCTGTGTATATTTCAGACAGTGGGGCTGGCAAACTTCTGATCAGTCGATGTGCATCGACAAAAAAATGATTCAAATACGAATTTCGCCGGTCAGAAGTTTTTGGCTCACTCAACTGTGAATGTCGCCTAAAGTGCTCGAGAGAATCCGATTTTGCTTCGCAATGAGACGTATCACACAGCTTGCATGCCAAATCTGTGAATGCACAAGGGAAATAAGAATTCTCTGAATGGGGCACCCGAGAATCTAAAATTTTCTTTAATGGCGTCGTCGCTTATTCTGAAAGGGCAAACGAAATTCCGGGGGGAATATGAAAATCACGCGGCACTGGTGGCAGCTTGCCACATTTGCATCACTGTCTGTTCTGATGGTGTCCTACACAAACATGTCATCAGCTCCAACTTTTGGTAAGGGAGTTGTTCTAGTTCAGCCAGCAGAAGGTGTGAGCGATGACGACTTAGAGCAAATCATCGCCTCGCACGGTGGAAGATCTCACAATGAAAACAAAGCGATCAGGCTTCACACAGTCGTGGTTCCGCAAGGGGCCGAGGAAAAAGTGGCTGAAGCATTGTCGCACAATCCTAAAATCAAATTCGCCGAATTGGATCGTCAAGTTCATCTCGAGCCCAATATGGCCGTCAATGACTCTTACTATTCCAGCGAGTGGCATCTGGCCAAAATCGGAGCTCCGGCTGCTTGGGATGTCGCCTCGGGCAGTGGAGTGATCGTTGCAGTTTTGGATACCGGAGTCGACGGGACTCATCCAGATTTGGCAGCACGTATGGTTGCGGGCTATAACTATTATGACAACAACGCTGACACCAG
>CBIHPB010000284.1:0-4967 GCA_966211485.1 uncultured Bdellovibrio sp. | reverse complement strand
ATTTTGGACGGATATGAATACTCAACCTGCCGTGTGACTGGTGCCGATAAAAAAGCCGAAAAGTCGGCCGTCATTTGCACGCATGATGAAATGACACCGGCCCGGATTTGCGAGCTTCAGTGGAACAAAAAATTAGAGACCGCCACCGTTTTGATTCGCTCGATTGATAGCTCCAGAAAATCTCAGCAGATCCAAGAGCTCAGCTCTTTCGAATACGAAAATGACTTTACCGTCGAGAAAAAATCTGTCGAGCGCGAGGCTTTGCCAGCTTTGATTAAAACTTGGCTCAGAGAGCAATGCGACAACCCCCGATGGAATAAAATACGGGCCACAGTTAAAGATTATGGGCCGAACTTGCGCTGCCAGCGCCATGTCGATGTCTCGGCTGCCGATGGTGCTTACACGAATGATTCGCTGACTTGTTTTGCGAAACGGAAAGGCACTTACATCGGAGTCTGCAAAATCGAACGCAAAAAAGAGATTCCCGGCTATCGTTACACAATGATGGCCATGCTAGAGGGCCGAGGCGAAACCGGCAATGGCTCCGAAGATGTGCGCACCACCTTGCAAGTTCAGGGAAAAACGGCCCAAGAAAAAAATGCCAAGCTGGATCAGGAACTGGAAAAATTCGTGATCGAACAGTGTCGCACACAAGAGGCCAAGCAAAAGAATCCAAAGAGCAAAAACCCATTGTCAGCGACCTAAGGACGACACATGCAAAAGAAAGCTCTTCTGATCGGCGCACTTGTCGCCGTCACCCTGATCGCGGGCTTGCTCTGGAATCAACAATCTAAAAAATCAAGTCCGCCGCCTCAAATTCATCCAGCGGACTCGGCTGCAGCCTTTCTCACACCGATCTTCAAAAGTCGTTTGGATACGCCAAAGGAATACCGGGATATCTCCGAGCATCTCCCCGAGTTCTTCACTCCCGAGGCCGTTGCCTTGATTGAAGAGAACTGGGATTTTTGCAAACGCATGGGTGGATCGGACATCTGCGGATACGGTGCTGATCAGGATTTTCTATTGGGAACTCAAGACCAAGATGACGGTCTGAACTTTGAGAGTTCGGGTTTCACCGCGCAAGAAATTTCACCAGGTCTAGTCGAAGCCTCGTTTATGGTTTTTCCGGTCTCGGCCCCCGACGATAAAACCAAAATTCGCTATCAGATGATGAAAACCGAACATGGCTGGCGAGTAAACGATATCTTCCACAGTGATGAAAAAGGAGACTGGCCCAAATCTCGCTCGATGCGGCACCAGATTGCCGAGGAAAACAAATTCTATATCGAGCGAGCCAGCCACTTGGGCGGTCTTTTTGACAACGTCACGATGATTTTAGGTATTTCGCCTCTTCAAATTGATGTGTTTGCGACACTTTTTCATTTTCCGCTGAAAATCTGCCAAACAGATGGCAAAACTTGTGACGATGTTTCCGTTAACTCGCCCCGCTTTTCTGATTTGCTCAAACTGTGCACCAAAAAAGAATCTGAAAATTGCCCACTTAAACCGCTGATGGATGAAAATTATGTCTCAGATCTGAAGGACCGGACCGGTCATGACGGTGATCAGGCACGGAAAGACGGATGGGAATTTCAATTCCTGGATCAGAGCTGGCTGATCACAAAAATGCCAGCTCCGTCCCTTTAATCAAACTTCGAGATTACTTTTTCTTTGCCAACATCGCTTCCCGCTTTGGGCAGCGGAAAATCTGCTTCACGATCGGAGCATAAGGCTCGGCAAAGAAAGCAAGATATGCCGTCAAGGCACCGATGATGATTGCCAATGGCAATCCATCCGGAGCCAAAAACGCGTGCACCAGGAAAATATTGATCACGATTGGCGCTAGAACCACCAAGGCCAAAGGTACAAATACACCAATTAACAGTGCCAGACCGCAAAGTGTTTCCACAATCTTCAAGAATGGGAAGAAATATCCAGTCGCCATCAGGCCCGTGTTAAACTGCTGCAGTTTTTCGGGAAGATTCGGTGGCGGTGGCATCAGATTCAACAATCCGATCAAACCGAATACGAAAAAAACCAGGCCTAACAAAATCCGGGCAATCAAAGGCATCTTTGCTTTCATAAGGGGATCTCCTTTTCTTCTTTAGAAAAGGATTTCTGTAAAACTGGGCAAGGTCAACAAAACCCAGCCCTATTCGGCTCTATTCGCCCCTTTTCATGCGACTCGATCATCTGTACAAAGTTCCTATTCGACAACACGAGTTAGTCGTGGGAACGGCGGCCCGATTTTGCTAAGTGTAGGCAATGGCTTATTCACACAAAGATATCGACTCGAAATGGCAGCAGAAATGGTCCGAAACCTCGGCTTTTAAGACCGAGCAGACCTCTAGCAAACCCAAATATTATGCGCTCGACATGTTCCCTTATCCGTCTGGATCGGGATTGCATGTCGGTCACATCGCTTCTTACACGCCGGCGGATATTATTTCCCGGTTTAAGCGCGCCAAGGGTTTCAACGTGCTTCATCCGATGGGCTACGATGCTTTCGGGCTGCCGGCCGAGCAATATGCCATCCAAACCGGCATTCATCCCGCGATCACCACGCAAAAAGCGATCGAAAGTTTCCGCGGCACTTTGCAGGGCTTTGGATTCAGCTTTGATTGGTCGCGCGAAATCGCCACTTGCGATCCGAAATACTACAAATGGACCCAGTTCATTTTCACCAAGCTGTTTGAAAAAGGCCTGGCCTACCAAAAAGAAGTTCCAGTGAACTGGTGCCCGGCTTTGAAGACCGTTTTGGCCAACGAAGAAGTGGTCGACGGCAAATCCGAACGCGGTGGCCACCCCGTTATCCGCATGCCGATGAAGCAGTGGATGCTGAAAATCACCGACTATGCCGAGCGCTTACTGCAAGATCTCGACAAAGTCGACTGGCCCGAGCGCACGAAAGAAGGCCAGCGCAACTGGATCGGTAAATCCGAGGGTGCTCAGGTTAAATTCCAAATCGAAGGCCATGATGATCTGTGGGTTTTCACCACACGACCTGACACTTTGTTCGGCGTGACCTTTATGGTGATCGCGCCCGAGCATCCTTTGGCGACTGTGATCATGTCCAAAGCCCAGGCCCCAGATGTCGAGCGCTATATCCAGCAATCTTCGCGCAAATCCGAATTCGATCGCAAAGCCGCGCAAGACAAGACCGGTGTTTTCTCTGGCGCCTACGCGGTCAATCCAATTAGCAAAGAGAAAATTCCAATCTGGCTCGCAGATTACGTCCTGATGGATTACGGAACAGGTGCGATCATGGCCGTTCCGGGCCACGATCAGCGCGACTTTGAATTCGCCAAGAAATTCAATCTGCCGATCAAGCAGGTTCTTCATTCTGAAGTCGCAGAAGACAACAAAATGGAAAAAGCTTTCGAAGCCGAAGGCACTTTGATCAATTCAGATTTCTTGAACGGCCTCAAAAAAACGGAAGCCGTTCAGAAAATGCTCACGCATCTGGATGAGAAAAAGTTGGGAACCCGACAGGTGCAGTACAAACTGCGCGACTGGCTGTTCTCGCGCCAACGTTACTGGGGCGAGCCGTTCCCGATCGTGCACTTGTCTGACAAAGGCATGAAAGCTTTGCCTGTCAATGAGCTGCCGGTCATTCTTCCGGAAGTCGCGGATTACGAACCTTCGGAATCTGGCGAAGCTCCGTTAGCCAAAGTCAAATCTTGGGTCGATTACACCAGTCCTTCTGGCGAAAAAGGCCGTCGCGAAACCGACACCATGCCGGGTTCAGCGGGCTCGTCCTGGTATTTCTTGCGCTACATCGATCCCCATAATGACAAAGAAGCTTTCTCGTTCGACGCGCAAAAATACTGGATGCCGGTCGACCTTTATGTCGGTGGACCCGAGCACACCGTCGGTCACCTGCTGTACGCGCGTTTCTGGCAAAAAGTTCTGTTCGATTGTGGTCTAACTTCGCACCCAGAACCTTTCCAGAAACTGGCTCACCAGGGCATGGTTCTGGGACCTGATGGCGAAAAAATGTCCAAATCCCGCGGCAATGTGATTCCGGCTGACAACGCAAAAGCCGAATATGGCGCAGACGCGGTTCGCATGTATATTTGCTTCATGGGTCCTTTCGAAAAAGACAAGCCTTGGTCTTTGACCGGCATCGAAGGGGTTCGTCGATTCCTGGATCGCACATGGCGTTTGGTTTACGACGACGAGAAAGGCCAGACGGTCGCCGAGCCGACCGTTGCTCCTGCGGAAATTGAAAAACTTTTGCACAAAACGATCAAAAAAGTGACGACCGACATCGAAGCCATGAGCTTCAACACCTCGATCAGCCAAATGATGATCCTTGTGAATGAGATGTACCGCTTGAACGTCAAGCCAGTCGCGACTTTGAAGACCTTGGCGCAATTGATGATGCCTTTCGCTCCGCATCTGGCCGAGGAAATCTGGGCGAAATTGGGCGGTGAAGGCCTGGTTTCCCTGTCTGCGTGGCCTAGCTTTGACCCTGCCCTTTGCGCTGACGACGTTGTCACCATGGGCGTTCAGGTGAATGGCAAGATGCGTGGGACGATTGAGGTGGCTCCGAATGCGGATGAGGCGACAGCTGTCGCAGCGGCTCGAGCAGTTGCTTCAGTCGAGAGCGCGATTGGGGGCAAGCCTGTGGATAAGATTATCTACAAGGCTGGGAAGATTTTGAATTTGATTGTCAAAGGTTAGTACGGGGAGATTTTTCTTGGGAGGCTGCTTTCGCGCCTCTTGGGGATTTGGCCTACAGAGTGGTTTCTGCCTCTGAAAACTGCCTTCGTTTGTGAGTATCTACATCCTGTAATCGGGCCTCTTCGCCGGCCCGAACCCGCGGGAAGCTGGCCGTCCTGGCCAGCTTCGAAATGTGTCTGAGGACTTTTCTTCGATCTTTTTTGGGACGAGGCTTAATTTTTTTTTGTAACTGCTGGCAAAATCGGTTACCAACTTCTTATGGAAACATCTATTCAGTCTTC
>CBIHPB010000283.1:0-5016 GCA_966211485.1 uncultured Bdellovibrio sp. | reverse complement strand
GATCCCATCCTGTATTACACAGTCCCTGACGAGATCCGAAAAACCCGTCAGATCGGGCTTCTGATCGCTTCGCTCTTACTGGCCCTTTTGATCACATTGTTTTCACTGCAACGAGATTGGAAACGAAATTCCACGGTGCCTGCGAAGTATCACACCGGGTTGCTGATCACCATGTCTCTGGGAGCTTTGGTTTTCTTTGGCTTGGTTTCGGCGATTCTTTGGAAAATGTATCGTCCGAGACCTCCTGGCGTCTTTGCCCGGACGCAAGGCTATCTGGTGAATCGAACGGGCGAACCGCTGGGAAAGCGACCCGGAAACTTGGCCTTCCGGCTGGATCCTTTTACGATCTACCGCAATTACCCCTCTCAAAAATTGCGAGGACTGCAAATCGACCGCAACGGTTTTCGCGGATCCGAAGTTCCCGCCTCGAAATCACCGATGGGACTTGTCCTGGGCGGCTCTTCCGCATTTGGTTACGGCATCACTCAAGACAGCGAAACCATCGATGGCTATTTGAACCAGCAATCCGGTGTGCACTTTATCAATATCGCCGTGATCGGCCACTTGATCGGCCAAGAGACCTCGAATCTGGTGCACTACGGTCTTGCGTTTTCTCCCAAATACATTGTCACCTTGTCGGGCTATAACGATATCGGGCAGTATTTCTTTCGCACAACCGGACTGACCTATGGCTACACCTCTCAGTTCGAAGAAATCGAAGAACGACTGAGACGACTGGCCGTTCGCGAGCAAACCACTGAGAACGAACCGCATCCACCCCTGGTCAGCAATTCCTATGCCGATATCAAAGACAAACCACCGCAGGAACTATTCAAAGCCTATGCGTCCTACATTCAACGCATGAACTGGATGGCGAATGGCTCGGGCGCTCGATTTCTTTTACTTCTGCAGCCCATGCTGGGATTTAAAAAACAGCTGGCAGAGACCGAGAAGTTGGAAGTTCAGCGCTATGAAGAATACGTCAAAGGGAAAACGACCGAGTTCAACCGGCTTTACTCGGATTTTGTCGAGTATATGATGCGCTTTTGCCGCGAAGAAAAAATTCAGTGCGTGGATCTCAATCAAGATCCGGAATTGATGAACACGCCACAGCCGATCTTCACCGATGTCTGCCACCTAACTCCGACGGCCAATCAAATCATTGCCAAGCGGATTTCCGAGCAACTGGCTTTGCCAACCAAATAATCGCGAGACGGGAAACCAAAGCCCAGTCCAGTTCCCAGACCATTACAGCTTTGTAAGTTGGATTTTTCATCAAAGCCCACGATCCTAATTCCATCGATCGGCGATTTTCCACCACTATCGCCTGGGCAAGCCCAATATGCTCGCCCGCTGAATTCAGCAAGCGAACGTTTTCTTTCAATCCGATCACGGAGGTTTCTGCTTATGAAAAAACTGATACTTGTTCTGTCTATTGTTTTCTCAATGTCGCTGATTATGCTGGCCGTGGGCTGTGCGCCGAATGGTGATAGCTCCAGCGCCGCCAGTGATGGTGCGGCTCCCCTTCCAGACACCAGCTCAAAGGATCCGGTGAACCCGTCTCCCAATCAGCAAAGCCCGACGGACCCCACGACTGGCTCGACACCGGCTCCGACGACGCCATCCACGCCTTCCACAGCCGAAACCGATGTGCTGCTCTTCAATGGCCAAGGGATTTCAACTTCGGACTGGCAGAGTACGGAAAAACTTCTGCAGGCGATGAAGCTCACTTATAAACTTGTGAATTCGTCTCAGATGAATGCCATGAGCCTGGCTGATGTTTCAAAATTTGGCCTGATGATTTTCCCAGGCGGCACACGTGGCGGGATCATGTCAGGACTGAATGACCAAGCACAGTTGATCATCCGGCAGGCTGTGCGCGACCAAGGGGTGAGTTATTTGGGATTTTGTGCTGGATCTTTTGCAGCTGTTGGCACCTTGGCCGCCACAAACACGGTTTCCGAAAATGATCTCGCGGTTGTGAAAGGCAATCATCTTTCGGTCTGGTGGCCCAACGGCGATTCATCACTGACGGCGGCCATCGTTCCAGTCAAATTTCCGGATGGGTCCTCTCGCCAACTGGTGTGGTATGGCGGTCCGTCGACTCCGGAATGGACTGGTGGCGTGGTCGCTCGGTACGCGGATGGCAAACCCGCCATCTCGCAGTCCTTCTACGCAAAAGGCTTTGTCGTTTTGACAGGCCCGCACCCCGAAGCTCCTCAAGGCTGGCGCAACACCGCTGGCTATGATCCTGATGGACTGGATTACGAGCTCGCCAAACAATTGATCGCCGCGGCTTTGAATCGCGCCCCATTGCCTGCTTTCTAGCCCAACGGACACCGACCGGCCCCTGCTTAGAACTTTGACAGAGCAGGGGCCTCCCTTTCCTCTCTTAAGCCTCCGGTCTTTGGAATGCTTCTCGCACAGAATCCGATGCCAGCTTCAGGAGGAGAATCTGTGCGGTCTTGCTTCCTTCTCACAATTCTGCTGCTCTTGAATTTTCCAGCTCGCGCTGAATTTGCCTGCATTCAGTCGCAAAACCGGCAGCAGATCTCGGATAGCAAAATGCTCCCGCTTCTTTATCAGGAGAATCGGATTCAAGAAGCGATTTGGACGCTCAGCCGGATGGGCCAGCACAACGAGGCCCGAAGACAGCAAGAAGCCTTGGAAAATTTCATCGCATCAGCGCCGGTCAAAATTCTCAAAAAATTGGAAAACGATGGATTTCAATCCGAAGTTTATTTGGTGGAAGTGGGCGATGGACTGAAGGCGATTTTCAAACCGGAATTTCAGTATTGGACGAACAAAGACTTCCGCTTGCAGCAGCAGACCCATATCGAAAACGAAGTGACTGTTTACGAGCTGGCTCGCGAAGTGGGAATTCCGGTTCCTGCAACAACCATCCGAAATGTGGAAGGCATGCGCGGATCTTTGCAGGTGTTCGTCGCGATGGGCAAGTCTCCCTCCTACGGAGTTAAAACACTTGATCTGGCTTATGACCAACGACTGGCCTTAGCGCCCTTTGACTATCTGGTCGACCATCGGGATCGGTGGATGGACAGTTATGGCCAGAAAAATTTCGTTCACTACTTTGTTGGAAACATTTTTTTAAATGCCTACATCGACAATTCAGCCACTTTGGGAGCCCAAGGGCGCTTTCCCGTCCTGATGACAAATATTCAGCCTGAAAAAGCAACTGTTCGGGAAATGATCGAGCGCATCCTGGGCACTTTGACAGATGAAAAACTTCAAGCCATCGTCGGCCAGCGCCACTCGCAAGACGTGGTGCAAAGAACGATCGAGCGCCGCCATCGACTGGCCCAAATGCTTTCCGAGTATCGAAAACGCAAAAAACCTAAACCTTGATTCTTTCCTTCGTCACACGGATCGCAAGCTGGGTCGATTCGATCTGATCTGGCGGAGCATTCTCGGATTCGCGAAGCTTCAGCGCTTTCTCAAAAAACTTCAGCGCTTGTGGATAATACTTCTGGTCGAAAAGGTTTTTCCCCGCATGTTGATAGACGAAAGCTTTCAGCTGGGAGGCCCCGATACCAGCTTCGACAGTGATGATCAGCTCGCCAAACAAACGATTGGATTTCAGGAAATTTCCCTGCCACTGCAGCACATGCGCTAGCAGAATCTGGGCACGGGTCGTGGTCAGAATATCCAACTGAAAAGTCTCGCAAAGATCGACGGCCTCTTTGAGATGATTTTTGGCGTCTTCCAATTGTCCCAAAAGCCGCATGCCTGTGCCGATATCACAAAGCAGCTTCACACGCTCCAATGGCTGCGTCGTCGCCCCAAGACTCTCTTTCAACGAGGAGACTTTCAGCTGAACCTCGGCTTCACTGTCGGGAACGTCTCGCAAATTTTCATCGAAATGGATCTTATACATTTGGTTGCAACACCTTTGTTTGCTGGCTAATATTTCTGACCACAGAGGTCCGAATGCAAGCAGAAAATGCCCACATCCCCAAGTCCGGTTTCGATTTCCTCAAAAAACTGAAAACGGCTCCGAAAGGAATCGACAAGAATCATCCGCAGATTGAATTGCTGAAATGGAAACAGTTTGTGTTTATTAAAGAATACAAAGACTTCGACTTTCAAAGTGGCAACCTCGCCAAGAAAATACAAAACGATTACCTGGCCATGCTCCCGCTGATCGAGTGGCTCGAAGAGGCCCAGAATCTTTGGTAGAAAGGACCCGGCCGGTCCAAAGAAGACCGGCCAGATCCGGAGGGTTCAAATCAGAGAACCGAACTGATTACCAAGGCAGTGGCTCGCCCAAATGGAAGAACCCACCGGTTGGGCCATCATCCGGCAGCAAGGCCAATTGCACACTGGTCTTCCCGCCGTCTTTCACTTCCACTGGAGCATTCGGTCCGCCCATATCCGTCTTCACCCAACCTGGATGAGCCGAATTGATTTTGATTTTCGTGCCTTTCAGCTCGTGCGCCAAATGAACCGTGAACGCATTCAGTGCGGTCTTTGAAGCATTGTAAGCAAAGGCTTTGAAGTCAGCGATCGGTGACTGGGGATCCGAGTGCAAAGTCAGGGATCCCAGAATGCTCGACAAATTGACAATTCGTCCGGCCGGAGCTTTGCGAACCAGCGGCAACAATGTCTGGGTCAGAGCAATCAGATTGAAAAAGTTCGAATCAAAAGTTTTGCGTACAGTTTCGATCGGAAGCTCGCTTGTTTTTGCTCCACTGTCCAGCCACACGCCGGCGTTGTTGACCAAAATATCCAGCTGGCCAAAATGCTGCCGGATGAAATTGTAAGCGGCAATGTGATCGGCCGTCTCGTTGACATCAAACTTCAAGGCGATGGCTTCGATTCCTTTGCCTTTCAGTTCGCGAACGGCGGCTTCGCCTTTGCTGAGATCACGGGATCCCAGAATCACCCGGACGCCTTTTTCACCCAGCTCTCGGGCCGTTTCAAACCCCAATCCGCGGTTGGCGCCGGTGATGAAAGCGACTTTGTTATTGTTGTTGGTGCTCATACGATATCTCCTTT
>CBIHPB010000282.1:0-5032 GCA_966211485.1 uncultured Bdellovibrio sp. | reverse complement strand
CGCTGACCCGAAGAGTAGCTTGGCAGGGTCTGAGCGGTGCTGAGCAGATAAGCTGTGGTATCGAACTTATAAAGCGAGTCCTGGTTGTTTTGGTTGAACATGGCGCCGAAGGAATTCGACAGGTTCAAATTGTTGGCTTCCATGGTTCCCGAGTTGTCGACGATCCAGTATTGCTTGAGAGGCGGAACCGAGTCCAATCCCACATCAAACTGAGCAGCCGCTTTGTCGTACTGACTGGCACCGACATCCACGATTGCTTCACCCGCTCCGACATAGGCGATATGAGCTGCGGCCAGACGCTCATCTTCGGTCATATCGGAGACGGCGACTGGCGAGCAGTTTTGAAAGAGCACAGCGGACAAAATGCAAAGCCCTGTAAACCCGGCAAGAGCTTTGGACAATTGGCGTGCACTGACCTTGTCATTCCACTTGCGATTCATGTGTATTCCCCTCGTTGCCCCGTCAAAGACGGCCCCACGAACTTGTCTTCCCAATCATTGGGTTGCAAGATCGTTTCCAGCTTATCAACTTCTCTATATTTCGGCTAATACGCTTGCGAGTGTAAATATTTTTGCCTGAATTTTGTTTCAAAGCGGGAAATAGATGAATTTGTATTTGATTGATCCGGCCACCGACCCCTTATTCGCAGAACAGCGCTTCGAAGAACTCCTCGACAACTGCAAGTATTTACGGATCAGATTGAGACGGTCATTGACTTTACTTCAGTGAAATCAGACCTTTTGAGACATGAGTCTATTGCGAGTTCTGATTCCATCTTGGAAGTTTTTCGATCAGCCTGGATCGATCTCTGAGCTGTTCTTTCAGACCAGCCAAGACGGCCGCAACTGGAGTGCTTGGACAAAGCCCTTGGCTCCGCCGATCCGTCGGGATTTGGCTCATCTTCTTCTCAACTCTTGGGGAAACGCCTGGCTCGCCGAAGGCTCTTTGGTTGAAAAATTATGTTTCGAATTCTTTGAATCGCAAAAGCAAAGTCTGAACGAGCTTCGCGGAACTCCCGCTTACAAGCTGGTTGAAAACTGGATCCGCGTGGAAATGCGAAATCAGAAAATCGAAGCCAAGTATTTTCTTTTCAAGATTGAAATCACAGAGGCATCGCCGGCTTCATCTTCGATCACAACATTGGCCTCTGGCCCCCACGAGGCCTGAATGTTTTGGACCGAGAAGCTCATCCTTTTTGCAGTGGCTCTTCAGACGATCGAATGGTTTCAAGTCCGCTCGCTGATGGCCGATGATGGAATTTGGCGACAGGGTTTACGCCGCCAGATCGCCATGTGGACTGGAAACGCTTCAAGCTTGCTGATCACTCGCCTTGTGATTTTAGCTCTCGCTGCCGTTCGCCCGGAAGCTCCCCTTTTTCTATTCTTGTTCGCTTCACAGCTGCTTTTGCTGGTGCGATTTCAAGGTGCTTACAATGGCGGAAGTGATGCGGTGACAACACTGGCACTTGGGATCTTATGGATGGACCACAGCTTCCCGGCCGCACCACTGGTTCATCAGGCTTGCCTGCTATACCTGGGGCTCCAGATCGTGCTGTCATATTTTATTTCGGGGATTGGAAAACTGCCGAATGCGCAGTGGCGACAAGGCTCCGCACTTTTTTACTTTCTCACATCGGGGAAATACCAGGTTCCGGAGTTCTGGCAAAAGCTTGCTTCGAAAAAGAGTCCGTTTTTGAAGGTTTCAGCTTATGCGGTGTTGGCTTTTGAGCTCGCGTTTCCGCTGGTGGTCTTACATCCCACGCTTTGTTGGATTGGGATGGGATTCGGTTTGGTCTTTCACTGGTTTAATTATCAGATCTTTGGGCTCAACCGATTTTTCTGGATCTGGCTTGCTTGCTATCCGGCCTTATTAGAAACTTCGGTCTGGATTTCAGAAAAATTATAACAGTTTGAGTCCCATATTTTTCGACAAAGCTTCCAAAACAAATTTTGCTCGCGCCAAGTCCGAGTGCTTTTCGCGGGCTTTCTTGGCACCCGCTTTGGCAATAGTTTCTCGTTCCGTTTCGTTTCCGAGATAATAGCTGCAAAGATCTTTCAAATCCGAAAGATCATCTTTGCAGAAGATGATCTCTTTTCCGTGCTCGAAATTATCCGGAATCAAGATTTGTGGTCGTTGTGAAATCATAAATCGGCTGAGCCCAAAAACTTCCCAGTATCTCAGCGTGTCCCAGCCAACACCGCGAAAATTGAGAATGATTTTGCATCTGGCGAGCTCTTCCAAATAGAAAAGGCCTTTTCGTTTGTACTTTTTGAAAACTTGATTTCGTGTCGTGCCGTTTTCACGGCAGTCGAATTCATTTTCCAGAATTGACAGCGCCTTGGTGCGAATCGGATCGGACTCGACGGCCCAGAAGCTGACGTCGTAACGAAAATCAGGTGTCGTCGGCAGCTTCGGCATCAGATCATAGGGAATGGCAAATGGCAGTGGGGCCGTGTTTTTCGGATAGGTTTTATTTTCCAGCATCTCGCGCTTAAAGACAAAATCGAAGGGACGCTTTTTCTCGGCCGCTTCAAAAAGCTCGGGACGCTTGAGACGGTGTAAGTCCCCGCCGATCTCTGGCAGATCTCCTCCATCGAGGAAAACCACGGGAACCGAAGATGGAATTTCCGATTGCAGTTGAAGATATTTTTCAAAGCAGTCCGGTTTGGTTGCAGCGACGATCACCAGTTTGATTTCGCTCCAGGAGATTTTTCCGATTCCTGGCAGAAGCTGGCTCATATGCTGGAAATTCAATCCGCGGTATCCCAAATTGCGTGGATATTTTTTGCGCGGCCAGTGGAAGTTTCGGTTCCATGGCCAGTCGATCACTTGCTTCACGCCAAGCAGTCCCACCAGACCGGCGTAGACCGTGTCTTGAAGGTAATCAGATTCTTGCGAGCAAATGTAGAGAACCGACATGCTTAAAACAGAGACTGACTTTCGCCCCAAGTCCACGTCGCGCCGGCAATCGCCGAGAATCCTGGATCATGGAAATCCGAAGCATAACGACCGACTCCACCTTGCAAGGTGTAGCCATCCATCTTTTGACGATAGATCACGTACTGCGCGTCGTTTTCTGTTTTGGCGTCCAGCATGCGGCCTTTTTTAAAGTACAAGGCCAGTGTCTTTTCCTCGCGACTGGCGCCCAACATCAAAGAAGTCGACTCGAGCGTATCCGAGCCCGGCATGGCGGCCAGAACTTCCACTTCGTCGACCATTGGCTTTGAGTTGTCCGCATTCGAAAGCCGGATGCGGTGATAGGTCGCCAGCGCCATCAGCTTGAAAGTTTCGAATTCCTTTCCACCGACCAAACGGACGGTGGTGCGATGACGTTGGACCACGCCTTGGCAGACGTAGGCATCGCAATCAAATGGCTTTGTTTTGTAGTAACGAGACGTCGTCGAGTACGCAGCCCCCAACTCCAAAATCGAAATTGGATAAAAATTCAGGCCCGCCTCAGCCAGACCGTGGGTTGCCACCGCCACTTTGGGCTGCACGAATCCGTACTTCCATTTTGCGTCCGAGCGCTGGTCCCAGAGGATAAACTCATGACGGGCATTGAGCTCGGCACTGCCGGAGGTCGGATAAGTCCGAGCCTGGGGCATCAGGTTGATTTCAAGACCGAAAGCAGTCGTCGGTAAAGTTGCCGACAGGCCGGTCGCCAAAAGCAAAAGAGAAGACAAAATGATTTTTTTCATAGAGGGGCAAGCATCGCTAAGGCGCCTTGGCCCTGTCAAGAAAGGCCCAAGGCGCGCCTTGCGTCTATGTTCTAGACAGAACTAGGGGCCGATCCCCACCGCGAATTCCAGCCTGAGATGGCACAAAGATGGCTAAAAGGACGAAACCTTAACGGAGGCATCGCCTATGAAATCATCACTTCGTCCATTTGCGGTTGGCTTGACGCTGACCTTCGCTTCGGTTCTGGCTTGGGCTGGATCGCTGAACAAAACGGTTTATGATTTCGACGACACCTTGATGTCGACCACGGCGTACGTGCAAATCTTTAAGAAAGCCGGCGCGACCCAGGCGGCGGATCTGCAGAGCTCGGCCGATGTTCTTCGCATTTCGACAGCGGACTGGGCGGAGGTTCGCAATATGCTCGGCAAAGAAGGCCCCTACGCAAACTACGAACTCAACAAGGATCTTTCTTTCGCCAATTTCTCGGGCGCTCCTGGCACGAATGCATTCTTGGGTCACATCAAAGAAAGCCTGAGCACCAAATCAGCATCGGACTGGAAAGCTCCGATGTGGGACGACTTCGCACGGAATCTCAGCGATTCAAAAACTGCAATGGACGTTTACATCTTGACGGCTCGCTCGTCGACCGCGGCTCAGGTGCTGGAAGGTTTTCAGTATCTGAAAGAGCAAGGCCACCTCCAATTTGTCATGCCGGGTGAAAATATTTTTGCCGTCAGTGACCCAGCTTTGCGCCTGAAATCAGATCCAACCAAAGTTTTAGCACTTGAGAAAAGCGAAGTCTCGAAAGCCTTGGTGATGCAAGATATGCTGGATCAACTGGAAGCCGACGCCAAATCATATGCCATCGGAAGTCTCGCAGCTGGGAATTCGGGCGCGCCTTTGGCGACCGGGAGTTTGAGCTCGCCTTTGGCGACATGGGCTTTCTACGATGATGACTACGCCAACTTTGCCAAAGCCCGCGACACGCTGATCCCCCAAGCCAGCCAGCGCTGGCCACACGTTCAGTTGACGGTGGGCTACGTCGGCAACCGCCGCGAAAACACCCCGATCCACGAAATCGTCGTACGCCCCTTCACCCAAATGCCCCGAATCAAAAAGGCCGCGGGTCAGTAATCAGAGGATTGGATCTGGAGGCTGACAAACGATCAGCCAGAAAAGTGATCCGGAGGTTTCGGCGGTGACTCTATCAGGTCCTTCGATCGCTCGCGATAGACCCAGGCACTGAATTGCTTCAAGAATTTCTCTCGCGCGAGCTCGCCCTTCTGCGCCTCGATCTTGTTGGCTTGAATATAGCCCTTGAGATTCAGCTCCTCCAGCGCACTCGTCAGCACTC
>CBIHPB010000281.1:0-5032 GCA_966211485.1 uncultured Bdellovibrio sp. | reverse complement strand
GACTTTGTCGACTCGGCTTTCCAACGAAAACTTCGTTAAGAATGCAGCCGAAGATGTCGTGGAAGCCGACAAGCTTCTTTTGGAACAGTCACGCCGCCAAATGCAGTCCATGCAAGAAGCTCTGGTCCGCCTTCAATAAAAGGTACCTGATTCCCTTTAGTATTTCGGAGCGTCATAGACGCTCCGATTTCATCAAGTCGCCCTTATTTACAATTGCTTAACTAACAGACTGCTTCCGATCCCTTCGCCGATGATCGGAGGTCGGCTCCGAGGTGAAACCACGAGGCTGGTTCCAAGACTCAGTTTGGAACTAGAGGCGGCGGTGCATCTAGTCCTATAACAAATGAGTTCATCTTTTAGACTTCATCGAGCCTGGTACAGAGTTTGAAGTAGCGGACTTCATCTTTTGAACATCGAACTTAGTTTCGGGGGTTTTTATGAAATCATTACTTATCTCTTTGGCTCTTTTGACTTCTTCAACATTCGCATTCGCCAATGCCGATGTTTCAGGCATGAAGACTTTCCCAATCACTCAGGCTGAAATCTCAGCTGCTCACTTTGACCAAGAATTTAAAACCGGAAGCCTCATCGTTAACTATGACGAAAAGATGGTGACTTTGGTTTTGAACCGCGAATTTCACTGCTCACAAGATTTGGCCTGCGCCGAAGTGATGCCAGCTCCAAAAGTTGTTCAGTTGCCGATCACCTCTGTTGAGTCTGGCAACTGCGGTGCAACTGTGATCCAAGCTCAAGACGACGCTCGCAATCGCGATGGAATCTTTCAACAAATCAGCGTGATCGATAACACCACAATGGTTTGCCGCATTCTCCTTCCTTACCAAGGCACAGCGACCTACACGACTTCAGCATATGACCATCAATTGGGTACTGAAGTTGTCCAAACTTCAAGAATGGTCCTGGCTGGCCGCGCCTCTAAAATTAATTTCAAATTCTAATTTCTATCGGAGTCTCAGCGTTATTTTGCTGGTTTCGGGCTAGGTACAACCTGGCCCGATTCTTTTTTGGGCCTCAATAAATTCGCCTCTATTGTCATGAGGACTAAGATTTTGGTGGCTCGGACGAAGGCCCAGTCGGGCCGACATAAACTCGCCTTTTCATTGCGAATTCTCCGGCTACAATCAAGGAAACAGCATTTGAGGGGAAATTGACCATGATCAAGTATCTATTGCTAGCAGCACTAATTGGTTTTGTCGGCGCATGCTCGACATTTTCGAAAAATGACGCCCGAGCGCCGCAAGGCGAGGCCGAATACGTCACCGAACAGGATCAGAAAAACGAAAACCGTTTTCAGACCTTGATGAATTTTCCAACTGCTGTTGAAGCTTCAACGCATTTCAAAGGTTACCTGAATCGTCAGATGCAAGTTTTCTTTGTGGCCCAAGGTTTGTTGAATCAATTCGATGCCGAGTTGAACAAGCTTCATAAAGCAAAAATGGCGGACGTGGATTCCGAGCCGAAGCAGGACAATCTGGAAGCTTTGAAACTGAAATTGAATGTGGTTTGGGAACGCTCGGAAGAAAAACAGCATGAGCTGGCTTACATCTATCACCGCCTGCGCGAAGAAGCGGCCAAAAACAGCAGTCCTCACCAGCAAAAGGCGACTTTCATCCTTTCTTCTCTGCAGTCGCACTTTGAAAAACTTTGGAAATCTGGTGGCGACCACTGGGCGATTCTTTCCTTGGTTCAAGACTTTAAGGAAATGGACGAAGCTTATCGCGCAGTGAATCCAAATGCTCCGACCATGACTTTCATGTCTTTCTATTCAAAAAAATTGGATAACCAATCTGAAATTGCCGATGCCAAACGCCAAAGCGCTGCGTTCCAGAAGACTCGCAAGAAGACCAAACTGGATCGCGCTTATGAAAAAGAGCTGAACGAAGAAGTCGAAAAGCGATTGACTGAAGTGAAGGCCGAGCGTTTGAAAGACGGCCAAGATCGTCAGCCGAACACCGACGTTTTATTCCCAAGCGCTGGTGGCAATGGTCACATCACCGGAAATATGTTCAATAAAGGTTTCTGGGCGCTGACGTTTGATGACGGTCCTCACCCGACCCATACACAGGGTATGCTGGATGCTTTGAACAGCGTGGGCTATGAAGGAACTTTCTTCTGGCTGACACAGAATATGAAGCTTTACAAAACTCAGGTGGAGAAAGCGAAGCAAGAAGGCTTTAAGCGCGGCAGCCATTCTTATACTCATGCAAATCTTCCAACGTTGGGACAGAGCGATCTGAATCACGAAATCAACGATGCTTATGATGGCTTCAAAGAAGTCGTTGGAGAAGGTCCGACCTTGTTCCGCTGCCCTTATGGCGCTTGTGGCGGAAGCAATTCAAAGATTCGCAAGATGATTGCGGACAAGAAGATGATGCACGTGTTCTGGAACGTCGACAGTCTTGACTGGCAGGACAAGGATCCACAGTCGATCTTCAATCGCGTGAAGCAACAGATGGAAGTGAATGGAAAAGGCATCGTTCTGTTCCACGATATCCATCCACAATCTGTGAAGGCGACGAAGCTGATGGTGACTTGGATGCATGACCAAAAGCCGACTTGGAAAGTGCTGACCATGGATCGCATGATCCATGAAGAAACAGCGGATCCAAGCTGACCTAGCAAGTACTACCTGTCTCCCTAATGAATTCTTGGTTTCTTTTTTCTCTTATTTTTTGCAGCATCCGGGCTTTTGCGGGCCCGGATGTTTCCACTTGGTCCTATCGCTATCTGGCGCGCGCTTCAAACGCCCTGCTGGTGGCCAGCGATCAATCCTTAGCTAAAAAAGAAGTCATCTGCGGCATTGATGGCGCAAAGGTTTCGATGCTAAGCCAAAGCCTGAAAGCTTTGGTCGACGCCAAAATCAAGTCTTTAAATCCCAAACAAAAATCCGACATCCGAACTCAAGCCGAATCTTGCCGATCCGAGTGTACTTGCGATCTTTACTCATATTATTTCGAGCAAAGTTCCGACGAGATGGATCAGAAGGCAAAGTTCAATCTCGATGTCGGTGACAAAGTGGTCACGACTGATATGCGTGTCACTTGTGCGAAAAATTTCGCCGCATTTTGCCGCAGTCAATTGCTGAAGGCGATTTCGAAATAACATCTTTCCCCTTCCGGGGTGTTTCTCCACATAACAGAGTTCCCATTTTTCCCTCTCCGCCCAGTGAATGAATTCTTTAGGTCACGATTTGTTCGCTGAATGCGGTTTCGGTTTGGTGCGCCAAGAACTCAGTTTGGAACTGGAGTTTCCTTCGAGCAAAGTTCAACGCTGTTTTAATTTGTATCTGTCATGTCCGTTGCTCGGCATGAAGATTGAAACTGCGCATGAAGCTGTCTGCTTTTTCTTGAACACCAAATCCCTTAAGGAGTCTTGAATGAAATCTCTTTTGATAGCCACGATCCTGATGATCGGATCTCTGGCTGCCGCTGAATCAGGCGTTCGCGCCTACAGCATCACCGGCGCTAACTTCAATCCTCAACACGTCAAAACTTTCGTTTCGGGCACCATGCTCTTAAATTATGACGAAGGCACGCTCAGCTTGAAGGTCGTTGACGATAACAACCGCTGCACTCCTGGCACATACTGTGTCTTAGATGCACAGAATTTAGTTTTTCTCCCTGCCAAAATTCTGGAAGTCAGCCTTCCAATTACATCCATCAAAATTGATTCTTGTGGTGTCCGCCACGTCAAAGCGGTTCGGGATTCACGCCCCGCCGACGGTGATCTGCAAGTCCTTTACATCGAAGATGCCTCACATATGACCTGCCAAACTTTTGTGAAATATGCCGAACAAGCTTCTTATGTGACAAAATTCTTTGATCGTCTCAGCAACAAAGAAGTAAATGCCAGATCGACAATGAACGTCGATGGCGTTGACCAAAACGTCGCTTACTATAATTTTGCTGATGGCGAGTTCACTGAAGGTTTTCCAGGCGTGGAAGTTCCTACCGGAGGCAGCTTGAAATTTAACAACTTCAAAGCTGAAATGATTATTCAAGTCGGCCTGGCCTGCCCGGCAAATGAGAGTTGCGCCACTTATCTACCAAATCCTTTGCAGGTGAATCTGCCCGTCGTTGAGATCGAACAACTTTCATGCAGTCGTAAGCTGACGGCTCGGCAGGTGATCAACCATGACTTTGGCGATGTCGAGACCATCGAGTTGGTCATCGAAGACTTCAGCCAATCCACTTGCGATGGAACATCTTTGCATCTAGCGACGGCTCAATATCAGGATACTTACGTGAACAACAAAGGTATCCGCTATGTTAAAGCAGGACACTTCTCTTTCGATGCTGGTTTGTAGTTCTTAGTTTGTTGTTTCAAGTTCGAAACTTGGTCGAAAGCAAAAGCCGCCCTTTGAATGGGAGCGGCTTTTTTTATTTCTGCTTCATATCCTCAAGAAACTTCTCAGCCAGAGGGCTCAGCTTCACACCCACCTCATTCAACTGATCGCGACTCACCTCACTTGGTGCGTCCGCCATGATATCGGTCG
Source organism: uncultured Bdellovibrio sp. (assembly GCA_966211485.1). Classification (GTDB taxonomy): domain Bacteria; phylum Bdellovibrionota; class Bdellovibrionia; order Bdellovibrionales; family Bdellovibrionaceae; genus 21-14-0-10-47-8. The sequence continues at coordinate 519 of CBIHPB010000281.1, read as the reverse complement.
CTTTTGCCGTTTTCGGGAATGCGATCACTTCGCGAATCGCATCTGTCTCACACAAAAGCATCACAAGACGGTCCATACCCCAGGCGATTCCGCCGTGTGGAGGAGCTCCGTACTTGAAGGCTTCCAGGAAGAATCCGAATTTCTTTTCGGCGTCTTCGGCAGTTAGGCCCAGGCTGCGGAACATAGCTTGTTGCAATTCATTTCGGTAGATACGGATACTGCCGCCACCCATTTCGTAGCCGTTACAGACCAAGTCGTAAGCTTTCGCCAGCATCTGACCGTATTTGCTTTCGTCACCATCGATCAGGATTTGCATGTGGTCGTTTTGCGGAGATGTGAACGGATGGTGTCTGGCCATCCATCGCTTGTCTTCCGGCGACCATTCAAAACATGGGAAGTCGACGACCCATAAGAATTTATCTTTGCTGGTGTCGATCAGGTTCAGCTCACGGCCCAAGTGAAGGCGAAGAGCCGACAAAGAAGCACAAGCTGTGTCAAAATCATCAGCAACAACAAGAG
>CBIHPB010000280.1:0-5033 GCA_966211485.1 uncultured Bdellovibrio sp. | reverse complement strand
CGATTGGCTTTGAAACCAGCTTTTCCATATCCTGAGGCGAAGCGCCTTGGTAAATGGTCTGGATCGAAATCACCGGAAAGGTCACATCGGGGAACAAGTCCACACTCATGCGGATCATCGAGATGATCCCCATGATCAGCATCAAAGCGACCAGACAGACAATAAAGATGGGCCGTTTGATTGAGAGATTGGCGAGATTCATGTGCCCTCCTGAATTTTAACGAAAAGGCGGCTTTGCGATTCCAGTTTGCGTTGTTCGGTTTTAAGTTTGGTCAAAGTCAGTTCTGCTTCGGCGGCATCTTGCTCGGCTGTGATCACATTGGATGTGATCGAACGGCCCTTGGAAAGCTTGTCGCGCTCGGCAGCGGCTTTCGCGGTTTGCACTTGGCTCAAATTCGACGCCGCGACAATTCGTGCCGACATCTCGTCATGACGACGATTGATTTCTTTCCAAGCGGTCTCGCTGTCGAGCAAGCTTTTTTCTTTCTTCAGTTGGGCCGCCAAAGCGTCTCTTGAAGCCGTATTTCGGACGGCATCTTTCGAGTCCCAGTCCAAGGCCCACGAGAATGTCAGCGACACCGAAGACACCGGATAGTCTTTATCGGTCATTTTTCCGTATGCCGTCGAGTCCGACGACGAGTCATAGCCGTTGGTTTTATAAGCACCGGCCAACGTGAGATCTGGGGAAACTTTCTCAGCGGCCTCTTTTGCACTCACTTGCTTTACTTGCGCGTCCAGAACTGACAGGTAGGTGTCGAGTCTGACAACTTTGCCTTGCTCTCCGCTGACAAAATTCTTGAGAGGCCGAACCTGCTCGAGATTTCCCTGAAGCTCGGGAACCGGCTGTTCGCTTGGCAAATCAATTTGATTCGCAAACTTCACTTGCGCTGCTTTCAAATCATCGCGCGTGCCAACCAATTGCAGTTCACGTGCGGCCACCAAGCCTTGCGCGTTCAGAACATCGGCACGATCGCCGATCCCGTTGCCAGCGCGGTTCCGAACCCAAGTTTCAATTTTCTTAGCGCGTTCGAGGCTGGCTTGGCGCAATTTCAATTCCTGTTGCAGGTACATCAGATCCCAAAACGCACCTTCAGCTTCAATCAAGGCTTGCTTGCTTTGCAGATTGTAACCGGTTTTTTCCGCCTGCGCCTGAGATTGCTCGCGCTCGTGACGAAGTCTCGTGCTTTGACCGAAAAAGTCTTTCCACAGACTTTGACTGACGGAAACCCCCAGGGTGCCGATATGATTTTCATTGTTGATCGGTACGGCACCAGCCGTGCCCTCTGCATTCATCGCTTGCACCGAGCTTGTCACGGATGCCTGCGTTCCAGTTGAGAACTTCTTGGCAAGCCCCAAGCTGTACTGACGAACTTGATTGTGAGAAAGCGTCACACTTCCATTTGGTGTCAGAGATTTATCATCCAAGTACGAACCACTGGCCGTCAGTATGGGTGATAATTCCAAATCGCCTTGCCGATAGCGGCTGTCGGCCGCCTCGAGACTGGCGTCCAAACTTTGAAACGTTTTATTTTTCTTCTGCACCAGCTGGAGATACTCGCCCTGTGTGCGGGCCGAGCCTTTTTGCGCGGCCGCCACCAAGAGAGAAAAAAGCGACAAGGTCGCGCTGGAGAAAAAACACCATTCCTTTTTCATATCAAAACACCTTCCACAAAGAGCAAGTACATCTGTTCACAATAGGCATCCAATTGTTCGGGCATCTGAAGAATCTTTTTTTGCACCGCCGTCTGACACTGACTCATTTGAAAATACGAGTCCGTCGCATGCACCATCGAGAAAAATACGATGTAGGGATGCAAGTTTTTTTTGATAAAGCCTTTTTTTTGCCCGATTTGATAAAGGCTCACGATCGTTTCCAAAACTTTGGCGAAAATATTTTCGTAGATTTCTTTCGTGTGCGGCAGTCCGCTCATCACTTCCCGGTGAAGCAGCGAGTGAATGTCGCGTGCTTCGAATTTCATCGGGATCATTTCATTGATCACGGTGCGCATGGCGGCCTTAAAAGATTCGCGCGTGAGGTTTTCAAAGTCCACACTGCCCAAGAGGCGCTCGGAATTTCGCTTCACTTCCGTCGCGAACTCGCTGATTACCGCTTTATAAAGCCCCTCTTTGCCGCCAAAGTAGTAGCTGATCAAACTGATATTGAGATCAGCGGCCTTGGCGATATCGCGCGTGCTGGTTCCGTCCAGTCCGTGCTCGGCAAAGAGCTTGGTCGCGGCTTCGATCAGCCGGCTACGAGCCGAATTGTCGTCCTTGGTCGGCTCGGACGCATCCGTCTGAGCAGGCCCCTGCAAGTTCTTATTGGCTTGATTCTTATCCATGAGAACTAGCATAATTCAAACGTTTGATTAACTCAAAGACAATTTAATCAAACGTTTGAATGCATCGAATTACATAGTAATTCAAATAACTTACAGATTTCTCATTTTGGGTGAACTACAGCGCTTCCAATAACAGTTTCATTTCCAATGGACGCGAAACTGTGATGGTTCCGATGGGGTTTTTCCAAGGATCTTCCAGGGCCCGCGACGCCATTTCAACACCGATAATACTGCCGTCCTTACGAACCATCTCGGCTTGGATCACTTGGTGATAGCCTTTGGCCAAAATTGTTTTAATCCCCTGCTGAGCTTTATCATGGGCCGCCTTCGGATAGAGATCATAGATCGTCTTTCCGATGAGCTCGCCATATTCGTAACCCAGCACCGTGTGCAGCATCTCGTTGGCCATTTGGATAAAGCCACCAGGGTTCACTGAATGCATCATGAAAGGGCTCTTGGAGAAGAAACTTTCATACAGATAAAGCTGCGATTTCAATTCATCAAATGCGGCCCCTTGCAGTGCCGGCTTTGAATCACTCTTGCCAACCAGGTGAGGCAAAATATCTTTGGCTGTGATGTGGCCCACCATCTCGCCCTTGTCATTGATCACAAAAACCCTGTGACCAACGGACGTCATCACTTTTTTCACGATTTCATGAAAGGGCTCGCCCTCGTTGATCAGCTGAGTGGGCTCGAAACAATCGCGGTAAAAAATCAAAGCGTCTTTCGTCGGCTGAGTCTGATAGCGCAAGAAAATCTTCACCAGATTTCCCTCGGTCAGAACACCATTCAGACGATCGCGAGCCGCAGACACGGTCGCAAATTGCTGTGGATGTTTTTGGAAAAAAGCGATGGCATCCTGCACAGTCGAATCAAACGAAAGCGCCGGTGTCATGGGATTCATCATATCTCGAGCCGTGATCACTGTCCCCCCTGATTGGCGGTGGTTTTGACGATTTCCTGTTGGATCGAAGCCATGATCTCGTCGGTTTTGGTCATGAATTCGCTCACCTGAGCCAGCTTTTCAGCAATCGGACCATTGGGAACACCTTGAGGAAATCGCACCATCATTTTTGAAAGATTGAGGCTGGCTTCGGATCTCTGCAAGGCCAAGCGTTGCAGGGCCACGAGCTGCTCGAGATTCGGCGGCTGGCCTTCCAAAGATTTGTTGTAGGAATTGTATTCTTGAGTGCTGGTGGCCATGGTCTTCATCAGATCGAAAGCTTTCGCCATATCGGCTTTTCGCGGCGGAAATTTTCCGGTGATAAACGAAAATGAGAAGAAGAAAATCACGCAGCTGGTGACGACCGAAGTCAGGAGACGATCCAAGATTTGTGTCGCGATTTTCATAGATAGTTTAGCTTCAATCACCTCTGGAAAATTGTGGAGCCCAAAAAGAAGGACCTTCGATCTTCGTCCAGGTCCAAATCCCTGACACTCCCCATTGAGCGCTCCTTCGGATCAACTGACAAAAGCCAGTTCATGTAAAATTAAGGCATCGGTCTAGGCACTTCGCTTTACCTCTGGCCTCTGCCGTCTTGGGAGGATGATGACGAACTGGGTGTTGACATGCCGGATGTTCAGCTCGATCCGGCCCTGATGGCTTTCAATCACCCCTTTTGAAATGCTCAAGCCCATACCGACGCCTTTTCCGATATCTTTCGTTGTGTAAAATGGCTGGAACAACCGCTCGCGGGCCACAGGTGGAAGCCCCGGACCGCTGTCCGTGAAATAGACACGAACCTCTTCCGGAAAAGATCTGGCCTCAATCAACATCCATTTCTCGTGCATTTTCGAAATCGCGTCCGAAGAATTGTTCATGAGGCTGAGCAACACTTGAATGATCAAAGGTGCTTGGCATTCCAGCTCGAAATCTTCACCGTGCAAACGGACTTGCACCTGAATTTCCTGAAGGCGGAATTTTTCCTGACAAAGATTCAACGCGTCCCAAATCAGAGCGTCTAGTTTCTCGGGCCTGAATTGATGGACGTTTTCGTTGTTTGAGAAAATGCGAAGCCCCTCGATCACATGCGAAATGCGGGACACGGAGGTACTGATCAGAGACGAGATCCGCTGAACGTGCTCTGACGCCTGGGAACTACTTTGCAGCCGTTCGGCCTGCAATCCGATTGTCGCCAGCGGTGTGTTGATCTCGTGCGCGATCCCGGCCGCCATTTCGCCCAAAGCCGATAGCCGTGCGGACTGCAAAGTCATCAGTTTTTGATATTCCAGCTCTTGAGTTCGCTGCTGCACCAAATTCTCCAATTGAGTATTGTGTCTTTCGATCTTCTCGTCCCGCTCCCGGATCGCTATGGCCATCGAATTGAACGATTCTGCCAGCATCCCGATTTCATCTTCGGAGGGATGATCGATTTGAGCCTGGTAATCCCCTTTCGCAAATTTTTCAGTGACCCGAACCAGGCGGCGCAAAGGACGGCGCACACGAGTCACAAGCAAATGCAATAGGATTAGAATTTCCAAGGCCAGCGAGAAAATCCCAGCCCCGAGGACCCATCCCGCGTTGTTCATCGCTTTCCACCAGATTAAATTTCGTGGGTACGCGGTAACAAATATCCAGCCAGGGCCCTGCAATTGATAATGGGCCACGAGGTCTGTCTGCGCTTTGGATTCGGCCAAAAAGCTTCCGTGGGAATTCGGACGGTCGCGAAGAGTTTCCCAAAGAGTGCCCAATCG
>CBIHPB010000279.1:0-5044 GCA_966211485.1 uncultured Bdellovibrio sp. | reverse complement strand
ATCTGGCACAAGTGGGACCACCCTAATGTTTATAAATCTCATTTTGGCGAAAATCCTGCCGACGTAAAAAATCTGAAATCCTATTCGGCTGCGTGGGCGAAGTTGATTCACGACCTGACCCCTTATGCTGATCGCCGGGCTCGCGCGCAGGCTTTGTCCGAGTTGGCGGAAAGTTACGGGCTTCGTTTCTACTCGGGATTTCGCGAGACCATTGCGGCCTTGGATCAGGTCTTTCGCGCCCGCTGGTCGATTGATACTGGCAGGGGATTTTCAAAAGATGAGCTTCGCAAGTTGATTGAAGCGTTAAGCGAGGGCTGATTTAAAACCAAAACCACATCGGATTAGACCGAGACGCGCCAGTTTTGACTTTCCAAGTGTCCAAAACTTATCCATCGCAAAAAGGAGCCGGCAAGGCCTTAAAAACCAGCTAAGAGAGAAGTTCTCAGAATGAGACAGAATTTTACCGGTTGGCATGGCTTGCATTGTTAAGAGGGTGAAGCGAGGGAATTCTATGAAAGCACAAAATCGTCTGTCGATTATTATGGTTGTCTCTGTTGTGATGTTCAGTCTCAATGTATTGGCCGATCCACTGCCAGCGGCGAAGAAGGCTATGGCTGCAGAAAATAAGGCTGCCGAAGCGGGTTATTCGATTGCGGATCGGGCCCGAATGAAATTGGATCGATCCACAATCTCTCGCGCGGTTGTCGATGGACCGATTATCGAAACGGCTCGATATGTTTATGTCGGAGAGAAGCCTTTGGCGATTACGAATAGTCGCGAAGAGTATTATCGCGGCCAGCGTGTTCTTCCAATCAAGGTGCCAGATATCAAGCCCGGAACGGTCGTTCCCGGTGACCGCTTGAAAGTTTGGGAAGGTCCTCGTGGACTGAATTTTCCATCACGACTTTTTGTTCGCATCCCAAAAAATGCTCCAGAAGCCGCATTCGTTGCGCTCGCATTGGTCTCTGGATTGGCTCATGCGGATGAGGTGAAAGAGCCAAGCAGCGACAAAGCTGTCGTATCTTTGAAACCAAAAGTCGGAGCTGATTCTTGGGCTTCGAAACCAGCGACCGTGACGCCTGCTGTGTCAGCTGGTGGCGGAACTCAGTAAAAATTCTTGCTACTGGCTTTGCCGATATTTCTGAAGGAAGGCCTTCGTTATGCCGGCCGCTCTTCCGGACAGTGGCATGCCCGCAAAGGTGACGGCCAACCCCGTATTAATCACAAGATCCGAATGTGCGGCGTTCAGTTTACTGAGGTCGCACAAGTCGTTTGAGTTCACATAAGTGCTTGAGCACTGCGAGCGCATCTGTTCGCGAACTCGGGCCGCTTTGGCTGTTTGGATGACAAACAAAGCTGTCTTCGCTCCAGCGGCTGCCGTGATAAATCCCCAGATACCCGCAAACACACTTCGCTTCGCAAGGCCCGCGGTCACGCCAGCGACTCCGCCCGCTAGCATTGCATAGCCACCCAAAAGAACGGCCGGTGCTTGGTAATGAGCATCTGATTTCGAAACAATATGCGCCAACAAAACGCAGTAATCTCCAACCAGTGCTGGGTCTTCGGAATTCAGCGCCGCCTCTAGGTAAACGCGGTGTTTGAGGAAATCGATATCGTCGGAACTTGTTTCAAATATCGAATTCATTTTTCCTTTGTGCTGTTGAAAGGCCTTCAAAACTTCGCGGGGATTTGGATTGGCGCTTTCAAAGCGAACCAGAATCGGACTTTGCGAAACAGTTTGAGAGTACTGAAACTCGATCGCCTCTTTCAGGTTGTCGTGCCCGTAAAAATCCTTAATACCGAAGACATAGGCCTTTAAAGCTTTGGCTTCTGCCGGCGTCAATGGTGGCAGACTGTCCGGCGTGTTTTCCCAGAATACATCGCTGGATCCAAAGGTTTCGCCTTTACGATGTTTCAGACGTGCTTGCAGATTTTGTTTTTGTCCAGCATCCAGCGGCCGGCCTTCTTCCAAATCGGTCGCAAGCTTGGCCAATGAAGCAACGTCGTTTCCCTTTTTATCCAAATACTGAGCTGCAAACAGACTGACTCGCATCAAAGCCAATTGCTCGGGCAGATCAGCAAGCTTTGAATCTTGCTTCCACAGTTGATCGCAATGTGGGGGAACTCCGGCTTTGGCGGGCTCGCTTTGATAGCGCTTGATTTTTTCAGCGGGCGAAAGGTTTTCTGGAAAACGAGCGACATCGTATTGCAAACACTTTTCAAGCGCATCCATGGCCAGGCGGCTGTCGGCCACATCTTGTTTCACCAGGTCTTTCGTTTTCTGAGTGATGTCCGAGACCATTTTCGTTTCGATCGGATAGGCTTTGTATTCTTTGGTCATCAATCGGTTGACATCGGAAAACGAATGAATACTTTTGTCCACCGCGCTTCGCATGCAGGCTTTTTTGACTTTCTCCTGATAGCGCGGACTGGTTGTCAGGTAAGAGGATTCGGGTGCGCGAGGCAAAGCATCGTCCCAAAGGAGCGAGAACAGCCGATCCCCGGTCAGACAGGTCAAACGCTGGGCAGGTTTCGCGCAATTTCCTTCCGCGTCGTTTTGCGAGCAGGAAAAATTGCAAACCGGATTGTTGTTCAAAAACTCTTGATCGATTTGTGGAAAGTCTTGCACCGCAGTTGCGGGACGCGGTTTCAAAGATTTGTCATCCACGGGCAAACACATTTTGGATTTCACATCCAAACGGTACAGCTGCGACTGCGCAAAAGCCGTCGACGTGCTGATGAAAAATGCCAGCGGAAAAAGAAGCCACTTCATGGCTTATAAATCGGTATTTATTCAGGAAATCTTGGCGCGCTTGAGGTCCAGTCCGTTGGGGTCCTGTTTCAAGCTGAAACGGAATCTTGGATTAAAGGGAGGTTTTGTAAACAACCGCTCGAAAATTCCAGCCATTGCGCTCGTAAAACTGCTTTCCGCGCTGGTTTTCAGCGCCCGTGCAAAGGCGCAGGCGTTGGCAGTTTTGCTCGCGCGCGATTTCTTTTGCTTTTGCCAGTAGCTTGGCGCCAAGGCCTTTCGAGCGGATACTTTGATCGACCACAAGATCATCGACGTAAAGATGTCGGCCATGCACAAGGTCAGTCAGGATTCGGTAGCCCATCAGCGCTTGGCAGCGGTTGTTTTCGAAAAACCCCAGCAGTTCGTAGCGGCTTTCTGTTTGTGCGGCCAAGGTGCGCTCGAGAAAATCATTTTCACTGAGAGTTTCGCGCAGCTGTCGCATCAGTGGAAAAACAGATTTCAGTTCTTCTGGGGTACTCAGTCGCTTGTACACGTGGGTTAGGCTTTGTCCGATTCTTTGACCGCATCGCGGACGGCATCCAAAACTTTCGCGCTGTCGGTAGATTTGAGATCCATTAGCCACTTGTTTTGTGGGTAGACAACCGCGACGATACCGCGTTCGCAGTAGCCCATGCAGCCGCTGGAGCTGACTCGGACGGATTTTCCGAATTCGGTTCGGCAGGCCTCTTTGAGGTTTTTGCGGATTTCTTCGGATCCCTTCGAGCCGCATTTTTCCGGGCGGTCGGGAGAGTTGGTGCAGACAAATAGATGGGCTTTGTAACCGTCAGACATGCCGAAGACTTTAACCCGGGCCTGGATTGAATTTAAGTGAATATTGCTTGGGGGCTTGAAACTCTGGCTTTTGACGTGGCAGTTCAAAGGCGGTATAGAATCTGTGTAAGAAAAGCCACGAGGTTTTTATTTCCATCCCGGAAAATGTGTCGCAATTTTATCAGAAAATGCACGGCGCGCGCTGGCCTGCCCTGTATCAAGCCTTGATGACGGCCGAGCCGCAGGCCTGCCGCTGGAATTTTTATTCCACGCCCACACCTTCGGAAGCCCTGTCGCCAGTTTCTGCGAAAGGCGAAATTCCACGCGATGAAAACGGCTTGCTTCGCTATTATGTGATGGATCCGGCCAGCTACTGGGCGGCCCGCGCGCTAGAAGTGCAAGATGGTGATCAAGTCTTGGATATGTGCGCAGCTCCCGGCGGGAAATCTTTGATTCTGGCCGAAGCCTTGATGAACGCGGGTGAACTGACCGCGAATGAAATGTCCGAAGCCCGTCGCGAGCGTTTGAAGAAAGTCATTCAGCAGTACATTCCTCGCCAGGTGCGCGACCGCGTTTGGGTCACCGGGAAAGACGGCGGAAAGTTTGCACTGACACACAAACAGAAATTCGATCGCATCTTGGTGGATGCTCCTTGTTCGGGCGAACGGCACTTGTTTGAAACGCAAAAAGAATTGGTTGATTGGAAGCCTTCACGTTCGGAAAAGCTGGCCCAACGGCAATATGCTTTGCTGACGGCGGCGCTCTTGGCCTGCAAACCTGGGGGACGAATCGTGTATTCGACCTGCACCGTTTCGGATCTCGAGAATGATCTGGTGATTGAAAAGCTTTTGAAGAAAAAAGAAGGCCTGTTCAAAGTTCTCCAGACAGAACTTCCCATGCCTGGTGCCGAGAAAACGGCTTACGGCATTCGCATGTGGCCCGATCGCTGCGAAGCGGGGCCTATCTATTATAGTGTCTTGCAGGTGCTTTGATTTTATTCTCGAAAGGAAGCAGGCCTTTCCACGAGGTTCTGGTCTTTCCACGAGGTTGTTTCGCCGTTTCGCAATAAAATGAATTGAGTGCGCGCGAGAAGTATTTCGCGATTTCATAACAAAATAATATCCAATTTAGACACACTTACGACCTTCCACTGGAAAAATTTAAAATTTGCTAGGATGTCTTTAACGGTTTTTGGTTCTTCCGAAATGTAGCATGTCTCTTAACAAAGAAAGGTCGTATGAAACTGAGTTTTCAAAATCGAATTATTGCGATCACCGCTTTAGCTTGTGTGATCTGCACCGTGGTATCAATCGTCGTCTCGGACCGAAAAATTCAAGGTCAGGGGGCCGAGGATCTGGTTTCGAAATCGCGCGCGATCCTGTCCCGACTCGAGGCCGCAACCATCTATGTTGCCGATCAAGGCGGGCTGAGGGGAGCAATCGATGAGGCGGTGAAAGAACATCCCGATGGCACTCTTCCCAC
>CBIHPB010000278.1:0-5067 GCA_966211485.1 uncultured Bdellovibrio sp. | reverse complement strand
TGTCACATCGGATTCCTTGGGCCGAAGAAAAACACCGGGCAAATCTCTGGGAAAACAGCACGCCATTTTTTTCGGCTGCTCTTACACCCTCGGTGAAGGACTGAACGACGATCAGACGTTGCCTTATCATGCGACGATCCAGGACGAGCAATTCAAAGCTTACAATCTCGGAGTCTCCGGAGGTTCTATCGCCGAATCCATTCCGCTTGTGGAGCGCTCCCATTTCCTGGATGAGATCAACGAATCCAACGGAATTGCGATCTTCACTTTTATTGCCGCCCATCTCGAGCGCTTTTGCGGTGACTGGAGATTGGTGGGCACTTGGCTGAACAATCGAAGCGCACTCAAAAAAACGCCAGAAGGCGACTACACGTCGGACGGTCTTTGGAAGGACACGCACCCTCTGTATGCGAAAGCTTCCGCCTTTCTGGATCCCTCTTATTTTCTGAAGTGGGTGAATCCAAAATTTTGCCATCTCAACGGAAATATCATCGAAGAGTACGCGCTTGCGCTAAATTCCCTGCGCAAGCTTTACTGGAAAAAATTTGGCGAGCACAACCGCTTTGTCGTTGTCCTTTATCCTAACGGCCAACAGACGGATGAGGGTTATTTGGCACCACAGGCGATGAAGAAATATTTGGATCAGCTGAAGATTGAATACATCGACTATTCATCTCGCTCGCTGGCTTCGATGACCGAGGAATTGACTTGCATTCCCTCTGACAATCACCCCAACGGCGAAGCCAACCGAATTCTCGGCGGCATGATCCGACAGGATCTTTTGCTGCCCATGGAAAACGAGACGGCCGCAACGACTAAAACCCAGTAATGACGGGCCCAACGAAGCTGGCAGCAATGTCTCAAAATAAGGCGCTTTCTCAACTTTTGTAAATAAATGCCGATATATTTATACCAAGCGGGAGGAACTTTGTTCTCAAAACGATCGGTATGGATTGTAATCATCGCTTTGACCCTGAATACTCTCACCGGCTGTGGAGGCGGAGGGGGCGGAGGCGGTTCCTCCAGCAGCGGATCCGAAACAGACTCCACATCTCCTGATCAAAATTCTCCGGCACCGGGAACAACAGATGGAGCCGCACGGCCTCCGAGTGGCACGATCTCACCCATCCTGCCTCCACGTATAAGTCTTCCTCCACCACCTCCTCCTCCCCCGGCACCACCTACCTATCAATCGATTTCTGTCGAAGGATTTTGGTATCTTGAACTTTGGGGCGGTCAGACTTTCCGCCTGGTCACAAATGAATTGTGGAATGATGATCCCTCAAATGAGTACGAAACTGTTTGCGAAGTTCAAGGGGCTGTCTCAGCTCAGCTCGGCAGTACAAAGGTTCGTTATACTTTTATACCAACGTCAGCCGATATTATTTCAGCGACGGTGGACCCGGCAACTTTAGATATCACCCAGGATTGTCCACCATTCTTAGAGTCGATCGAATTGCCAAGATATTAGAATTAGTTTTTCAGAAACTTCGCGACCAGCTCTTCGCTGCTTGCGAAAGATTCGGGGCTGATCCATTGAATGTCAGTGTCTCGTTGAAACCAAGTGCGCTGGCGCTTGGCCAGCCGCAGAGTATTTTGAACGATCAAATCAAAAAGCTGCTTTTCGTCCGTTAGGCGGCCTTCCAAAAAATCCAGACATTCTTTATAGCCAACGCTTAGCAAGGGAGACCATTCTCTGAGACCCTTTGCAATCATTCCGCGAACTTCATCTAAAAGCCCTGTATCGAGCATCTTTCTGGTACGAAGTTCCACTCTTGGAGTAAGCTTTTCTCGATCCGCTTTAATTCCAAGCTTGAGCAATGGATACGGAAACGGCTCCGCCGCTTCATCGAATTCTTTTTTGATTTCGCTGACCGCACGGCCGTGGGTTCGCATCATTTCCACCGCCCGACCGATTCGATAGTGATCGTTTGGGGAAATTTTTTTGGCGGTGACGGGATCCTGGGTCGAAAGTTCTTGGAACAAGCGCTCGGCCCCGCCTTCTTCTTCAAGCTCGGCTTCGACTTGTTTCTGAATTTCTGGATTGGCTGCACCAATGGGATACATTCCCTTTTCGATGGCTTGGAAATAAAACCCGGTGCCGCCGACCACAAATACGATCGAGAATTTCCCTTCCAGCTGTTTCAGCGTTTCAAAGAAATTTCTTTGATACCAGCCGGCCGTGATCTCTTGGCCTTCTGGCACAACATCGAACATAAAGTGCGGAACGCGTTTAAATTCTTCAGGGCTTGGCTTTGCCGATCCGATATTCAGCGATTGATAAAGCTGAATGCTGTCGCAGTTGACGATGGCACCTTGAAACTTTTCAGCCAGTCGCAGTGCCAGTTCGGATTTTCCCGAGGCCGTTGGCCCCACGACGAAGACGACTTTCATTTTTAAACGATACGGCCGAAATCTTTTTCAAGACGGTAAAACGGATATTCGACACTAACTGGACGACCGTGCGGACAGAAACTAGAAAGTGGATACTCGTCCATTTGCTGAAGCAATGCCTTCATCTCTTCGGGACTCATGGGTTGCCCCGCACGCACGGCCGAATGACAGGCCATCGTTGCCAGCACGTCTCCCATTTTTCTTTCCAAGAAATGACTACCACCTTGATCGACAAGATCCTGGGACATTTTTTCCAGCACCTGATGAAGAGCATGCTCTTTGAGGAGCAGCGGAGCCGAACGAACGCCGATGGTTTCAGGCCCCATGGCCTCCAGAGAAATCCCCAGTTTTTCGAAGGCGTCTTTTTCTTTTAGCAAAGCTTCAACCCGCTCGGCTGACAGATCCACCGCCAGTGGGAATAAGAATTCCTGCACTTCGATTTTGCCGCCCTTCCAAGCTTGCATCAGTTTTTCAAAAATCACGCGCTCGTGGGCCGCGTGTTGATCGACAATCACCAGGCCTTTTTTATTTTGCGTGAGAATGTAAGTGAGATTGCTTTGTGAAAGAACTTGCAGACTTGACCAGTAACCGCCCTTTTCAACTTTTTCCGCAACTGGCGCTGCTTGAACAGAGGAAACTTCCATCGCAGGCTGTGCAGTCCGAATCGGCGCACTTGGCGCTTCATAGGGCCGACTTGGCGATTGCACCGCTGTCCAAGTTTTTTGCTTGTACTGAGTCCGCCCCAAATCCTCCATCGCAAATTGCAGTGTCGCTTGCTCGACGGCTTGCGCTTGTGGAATTGCTTCGGAATAAGTCTTTTCAGATTTTGGCACCCAAGGAGCTTTTTCGATATTGTCCCGGATCGACGCCTGCACCGCCCGGAAAGCCAAAGAAGGATCGGCGAATTTCACTTGGGACTTTGTTGGATGAATATTAACGTCGATATCTTCTGGATTGGTTTCAACCCAAACCGCAGCCATCGGGAATTCCCCGTGCATGAGAAGATGCCGATAAGCTTCCATCACGGCTGCTTGCAGGCTGCGATCCTGAATCCATCTGTTCTGTGCAAAGAACCAAATATCTTTTGCTGTCTTTTGCACGTTTTTGGGATCGGCAAAAACCGCGTAAGCTTTCACCCCCCCGCGCTCGGCCGTGCCTTCAAAAAGTTCCACTTCCAAAATTTGCTGAGCGCGCTCAAGCCGTGTTTTGCAAGCTGGCCAGAAAGAAACCAGCTGTCCCTCTTGGGTGACTCGGAATTCAACTTCCGGATGCGAAAGCGCCAGGGCCTTCATCGCCATTTTGATGCGTGAACTTTCAGCCGCCGCTGATTTCATAAATTTCAAACGCGCGGGAACATTCTCAAAAAGATTTTCAATCGTGACACTGGTCCCTTGGGCTCCACCAATCTCTTCGATTTGGCTGGCTTTGCCGTACTCGCTCACCACACGCGCAGCCGTGTCTTGTTTTTTCGTTTTCGAAATCAGCGTCAGCTTACTGACCGCCGCGATACTGGCCAAGGCCTCGCCACGAAAACCGAAGCTTCGCAACTTCCACAGATCTTCTGATAGTTGGATTTTGCTGGTCGCATGACGATCCAAAGCCATCAAAAGCTCGCCCTGATGAATGCCCGATCCGTCATCGGTCACTTTCACATAACGGCCGCCCATCGCGAATTCGATGGAGACTTTTTTGGCACCCGCATCGAGACTGTTTTCGACCAATTCTTTTACTAAATGAGCAGGCCGCTCGACGACCTCGCCGGCCGCAATCTGATCAATGACGTCATTTGGCAAAACTTGAATGGAATTTGGTGTCATGGAAATCAGATTTCTCAAAGACCCTAGGCTTTGTCAAAATGCCATTTGCAGGGTCAATCCCGCTCCGAGATAGCTTTCCTTTTCCCAGTGATACTGAATATCGCCGCGCAGCGACGTCCGCCCCAAACGGACCGCTGCCCCCATATTAAAAACAGCTCCAATCCCAATATCCTCCATCGAGTAACTGGAGGTCTTACCTGTCGTGCTATCGGTCAGGGCCGCAGTAAATTTCGAATAGCGAAGCTCGGGCCCGAAGCCCAAAAAAGTCAGCGCATTCTTGCCTTGGGGAAAATAACTTTCCAAAAGAAAGTTCATTAGCAAAATCCAACCGTCTGCACCCTTGCCCGTCATTTTTTCGTAATATCCGGGAGCACCCGAGTGAAACAAGAAATTCACTTCGGTCGGAATCTCGCCCTCGATGACCAGATCAGGGCCTGACAATTTCGCTCCGAAAAATCCCAGCGCTTCCTTCCGGCGATCGCCCATGGTGTTTTCCGTGAACTCGATCTGATTGTACTGAATGCCCACATACTGCGTGTACTCGAAAGGACGATTGTCTTTTTTCGGACGCTTGAGTTCTTCGGCTTTTTGTTCGGGTTTCTTTTTCGGAGTCGGCGGCGGCTCGGCCGCTTTTTTCTTGGCTTCGGTTTTGTCCTCTTTTTTGCCTTCGCCAGTCGGCGCGCCTTTCCACAGTGGCCTGACGTCCGCGTCCGAAATGTATCCTAAGACTCCGCCTTCGCCACTGATGCGGTAAAAAGCGCCACCCTGAAGCTGAGGTGAAACATTGTAGATCTTCCCCGGCTGTAGGGTCTGCACAACCTTGGCATCAAAATCAGGTTTGTCATACATGTAAGGC
>CBIHPB010000277.1:0-5088 GCA_966211485.1 uncultured Bdellovibrio sp. | reverse complement strand
AGGCGGCGGCTCATCAAAACAAGGGTTGGGAGCAGTTTACAGATGCGGCGATTCGCGCATTGAACGAAGAAAAAAAACATATCGTTTACATTCTGTGGGGAAGCTATGCTCAGAAAAAAGCAGCTTTCGTGGATCATAAAAATAACTGTGTGATCGAGTCCGTGCATCCGTCGCCTTTGTCGGCGCACCGCGGGTTCTTTGGCAGCAAGCCTTTCTCAAAGGCCAATGCCTATTTGAAAGCTCACGGCATCAAACCGATTGATTGGACTTTGACATGAGCATTGGAAAAACCGTTCTTCGCAAAGAGGGTGTTCGCAAGGTCACCGGCCAAAGCCTGTATGTCGATGATATGCCATTTGATGGGCTGCATGGTGTGACCGTTCGTTCGAGCCTCGCACGCGGAAAAATCAAAAACATCAAGTTCGAGTCCGGCGTGGATTGGTCCCAGTTCGTGATCGTCACCGCCAAAGATATTCCGGGAAAAAATGTCGTCGCGTTGATCTTGAACGACCAGCCATACCTGGCTGATGGCATGGTTCATCACCCAGAAGAAGCGGTTTTGTTGCTGGCTCATCCAGACAAGCACATGGCGGAAAAAGCCCGCAAGCTTGTGACGATTCAGTATGATGAAATGCCGGGAATCTTCACGATTGAAGATTCCTTGGCCAAAAAAGAAGTGATCTGGGGCGAAGACAATATTCTGAAATCTTACCTACTTGAAAAAGGTGACGTGGATTCAGTTTGGTCCAAGGCCGACATGATTGTGGAAGCCGATTATGAAACCGGTGCGCAAGAACAATTGTATATCGAGCCGAATGGAATGATCGCAGTGGCCAATCCGATGGATGGTGTGACAATCTGGGGATCCATGCAGTGTCCGTATTACGTGCACAAAGCTTTGCTGCCGCTGTTTGGTCTGCCTGAAAATAAAATTCGCATTATCCAAGCTGAAACTGGTGGCGGTTTCGGTGGCAAAGAAGAATATCCTTCGATGTTGGCAGGGCATGCGGCTTTGCTGGCTTGGAAATCTGGCAAACCGGTGAAGATGATCTATGACCGGGCCGAAGATATGGTGGCGACAACCAAGCGCCATCCATCAAAAACTCACCATAAGATGGCCTTATCAAAAGATGGAAAAATCCTGGCCATGGATATTGATTTTGTCATCGATGGCGGAGCCTACGCGACCTTGTCATCTGTCGTTCTATCTCGTGGAACAATTCACGCGGCAGGTCCTTACCTCTGTGAAAACATCCGCATCAAGGCTCGCGCAGTGGCAACCAGTCATCCACCGCATGGGGCCTTCCGCGGTTTCGGGGCACCTCAAAGTCTGTTTGCGCTCGAACGACATATGGATCTGGCGGCCCGCAAACTGGGAATGTCGGCCGTCGATTTCCGCAAAAAGAATTTCCTAAAAGATGGCTTGAAAACGGCGACCGGTCAGGTTGTCAAAGACCGCGTCGATATGTCTCAGCTTTTGGATCATGCTCTTGAAAAAGCTCAGTACTTTGAAAAATCAAAGGCCTACGAGATTTGGAATCAGAAAAATCCCACTCTGAAAAAAGGCATCGCTTTCGCTAGCTTCTTCCACGGCTGCGGGTTCACTGGTTCCGGCGAAAAATATCTCGCTTCCAAAGTCGGAGTTCGCTCGACGGCTGATGGAAAAGTTCAGGTTTTGGCTGCTAGCACTGAAATTGGCCAAGGCACCAACACCGTGTTTTCGCAAATTGCAGGAAATGCGCTGGGTGTTTCCGATGAGATCGTCGAGGTTTTCCAGCCCGATACTGCTCACGTCCCGAATTCAGGACCGACAGTCGCTTCTCGCACTGTGATGGTTGTGGGAAAACTGGTGGAAAGTGCGGCGATCGGTTTGAAACAAACTCTGCAAAAAGAAAAGTATCTTGGCGAGACCTACACCGAGGCACAGCTTAAAGAGGCGATTCAGCAGTATCATGCAAAAAAAGGTGAACTGAAAGTCATTGTCGAATACGAGGCCCCGCCGAATATCAGCTGGGACGATGTGAAGTATCAAGGTGAAGCTTATGGCTCTTACGCTTGGGCGGTTTACGTTGCCGATGTTGAAGTCGATCTGATTACTTTTGAAACCAAGGTGAAAGACTTCGTCGCGCTTCAAGAAATCGGTCGCGTCATTCATCCCACTTTGGCTGCTGGCCAAATCGAAGGCGGTGTTGCGCAAGGAATCGGCTATGCGATTTATGAAAAATGTGTCTGGGACAAGGGGCGTCTGCGCAATGGCCAGATGACCAATTATATTATGCCAACCAGTGCGGATCTGCCGGATATTCGTGTCTTCTTTGAAGAGAAACCTTATCAGTACGGCCCAGCCGGCGCGAAGGGTATCGGCGAATTGCCGATGGATGGCCCGGCTCCGGCGATTTTAAACGCCGTCGACCGCGCCACCGGGTTGTCAGTGAATGCGATCCCACTTTTACCAGAAGATCTCTACCGAACATGGGAGAAAGCTCAGTGAAACATAAGATCTCTTTTTCCGTGAATGGAAAACCGGTGACGGTGGAAGCCTACTCGATGGAGCGGCTCTTGGATGTTCTTAGAGAAGAACTCAGCCTGACTGGAACCAAAGAAGGTTGCGGTGAAGGCGAATGCGGAGCTTGTTCGATTCTGTTGGATGGGGAATTAGTCAACTCGTGTCTGGTGCCTGTTGCCCAGGCCGAGGGGAAAAATATCCTCACCATCGAAGGCGTCGCCCAATCCCCAGCAGAGCTTCATCCTGTTCAGAAAAGCTTTCTCCACCATGGCGGAGCTCAATGTGGAATTTGCACTCCAGGAATGGTGATGGCTTCCTTAGCATTGCTGCAAAAAAATCCGCATCCCAACCGCGAAGAAATCAAAGAGGCTTTGGCTGACAATCTCTGCCGATGCACAGGCTATATGAAAATCTTTGATTCGGTCGAAAAGGCGGCGCAGCCATGAGAGGTTTTGTTCCTGACTACGATCTTGTGACCATGCCAAGCCTTGCCGAAACACTAAAGGCTTATGCGCTCGAGCCCCATCGCTGGAAACCATTTGCTGGCGGCACAGACTTAATGGTGCTTTTCGAATCTGGAAAATTGAGCCATCGCGAATTTCTGAATCTCGCGCCATTTACCGAGCTGAAGAAAATCGAATCCACCGACAGCGAACTTCGAATTGGCGCGCTTTGCACTTACACGCAAATTCAAAATCATCCGATCGTACAAAACGAATTTCCACTGATTGCTCGTTCGGGTTGGGTGACGGGTGCAAAGGCGATTCAAAATCGCGGCACGATTGGCGGAAATATCGCCAATGCCAGCCCAGCAGCCGACACTCCACCCAGCTTACTGGCTTACGGCGCACAAGTTGAATTGAAGACTGAAAAGTCTTTGCGAATTCTGGATTACTCGGAATTTCATCATGACTACAAAAAGATGGCGCTCGCACCTGGCGAAATCATTTCGGCTGTGATCCTTCCTCGCAAGCAAAACTGGACTCATCACTACTATCGAAAAGTGGGAACGCGCGCGTTCCAATCCATTTCGAAAGTCGCTTTTTCTGCAGCGGCTTGTGTTGAAAATGGAATCATTCAGAAAGTGCAAATCGGCCTCGCGTCAGTTGGCCCCACGCCACTGAGGGCGAAATCTCTCGAGCAATCTCTGGTTTCGCAAAAGATTTCATCAATTTCTGTTGAAGCCGCTCTTCGAATTGTTAACGAAAGCTTAGCTCCGATCGGAGATATCCGCTCGACAGCGGCTTATCGCAAAGCCGTTTTAGAAAGAGTGACAAAGCATTGGTTCGATGTTTTAAAAGGAGCCCCCGGAGTTTACCTCGAGTGACCTGAAAGGTTTCAATCAATGTTCCAAAAAATCATGGAGCTGCAAACGAATGGCGAAACCAGTGTGTTGGTGACAATCACCAACACCAAAGGGTCAACGCCTCGTGAAGTCGGCGCCAAGATGTTGGTCACCTCCAGCGAATTTTTCGGAACCATCGGTGGTGGTGCTTTGGAATGGATGGCGCTGGAAAAGGCGCGCTCACTTCTTAAAGCTGAAGAAAAACAAAAGATGTCGGTTCCTCTTTGCTCGAAAGCGCATCAGTGCTGTGGGGGTTACGTGGAATTATTTTTTGATATCCTTCGCCCGAAACCGCAAATTCTGATTTTCGGTGCGGGACATGTCTCACAAAGCTTGCTGGAAGTTTTGGCCGGAACCGCATTCGAATGCCACGTCATCGATGAACGGTCCGAATGGATCGAGGCCGCTCAACGCAAAAAATATCAGCTGACCAATTTGGTGCTGGAAACTCATCAAAAATCGATTTTGGAATGGATCGATCAGGAAAGTCCGAAATGGCATTCGGCCACTTATGCGGTTGTAATGACCCATGATCATGGATTGGATGAAGACATCATCGAAAAGCTGGTGCCTCTCAACTTGAAATATCTGGGCTTGATCGGCTCGCGCACCAAACGCCAGCGTTTCTTCTCGCGCTTGGCAGACAAAGGTCTGACGTCCGAGCAGCTCGAGCAAGTTCACTGTCCGATGGGCATCCCATTGGGGAGCAAGGCTCCGAAAGAAGTCGCCCTCAGTATCGGGATGGAAGTGCTTCGCTATCACCATGCTTCAGTTCAAGTTTTTGCCGAACCTCAGGCGCCCGTCACGACAGAGCATCTCGGTCTTGAGTTATAATCGAGTAGAGGACAGTCAACGGGTATGTTTTCGCTCGGAAGATTGAATTTGCTCGCAAGAACTTAAAAGTTTTCGCTAGGATTTCTGTATGAGTGAAAGAAGAACCCAATTTATTCTTCTCGCCGCCGGCAACTCGTCCCGCATGGGCAGCGACAAAGCATTGCTGGAATTTCACGGCAAGACCTGGATCGAACATCAAGCCCTGCAAATTCAAAAATCGGGATGCGTGGACCGATTGATTTTGGTGGATCAACCAGGAAAATCTTTTCTCTATGACCGGCTGATGGCTCATGTGGCGCCATTAGGTTTCAATATTCATCTTGCCGAAAATTCAAAAAAAGAATCTCAGCCTTTCGAGTCCATTCATATTGGATTGGAAGCCGTTCCAAAAGGCGAAGGCTGT
>CBIHPB010000276.1:0-5094 GCA_966211485.1 uncultured Bdellovibrio sp. | reverse complement strand
CTTGCTGAAGACTTCTTGTTCTTTGTTCTGCTCGGCCAAGCGGGCCAGGCGATCCAAAGAGAACTCTTCGATTTCTGAAGCCGATGTCCAGCTCTCAAGGTGAGGAGACCAGACATAGTCGTATCCGTAGATCAGGTTCGTCTGCATCATGCGGATCATTTCTTCGTAGGTGTAAGGCCCGTACTGGGTCTCACCCTTCAGAACATGCCATTCATTACTGGTCGATACTTCAATAGCTAAACCCATATCCACCTCTTAGTTATCCGCTCGCAATGGCGTGAAGAAGATTTGAACATTCGAACCTTGCGGAGGAACCGAGTTCCCGTTGAACGTGATGCTCCAGTCAGCCGCATTGTAAGACCAGCCGCTGTTGGCATCGTTTGGAATTGTGACGCCATCAACAACAACCTTGATGGTTGATTGGTCTGGCTCACGATTCAGTTTGAACTTGGCAGTCAGTTTCAGAGTTTGCTTAGCGATCAACTCCAATGAAGCGGCAAAGTCACCGCACAGTGAAGCTTTCACACCGTTGGTCAGATCAGCCATCTGAGCATAACGACGGCCCAAGCGACGTCCACCGACTTGGTCATTCAAGGTCTTGCGGCAGTCTGTGTCCAGAACCGCGATGGTGTTGACGCTGTAGTTGTCAGTGCTTGTCAGTTTGCTATCCAAATAGTCTTTGTAAGACTGAACGGTATTCAAACGAGAGCTGTTGTACAGATAGTAAATGTCTTGAGCATTGGCTGGTGTTGGTGCCACCAATTCCATTGGGTGCTCGGTGACCAGATTGTTTGGAGCTTCTTCGTCGAAGTCGCCGTAGAACGGATAGTTGTCTGGCGAGCCATCGGCTTTGGTGATTGAGAAGTCGTCTTCGTCTGAAACGATGATAACAGCCAGGAAGGCATCGGCACGACGGAAATCACTGTTGCCATCATAATTCAGGAAAGCCTTGATACTTTGGAAAGGGCGCTCGTCACCAGTTCCTGTTGTACCTTGAGACGCATTTGTCACAAACACATTGGTCATATCAGATGTTGTCGGATCGATGATATTGATCAAACTGTTGGTGGCGTAGGTATAAGGGCTTGTGAAGTTGATTCGGCCGGGACGGGCACGACGCAAAAGGTTTGCGTTGTTGACGTTGAGGCCCGTGATATCACCGCGCCAAGCATCCGAACCTGTGACGGCCATATGGAAGTCATAGCCTTTGGATTGAAACTGATTGATGAAGCTTGAAAAGTTGGCTGTCAGATTGGCTTGTGATGAAGCCATGGATCCCGAGTTGTCGATCACCCACAAAACGTCGATCTTGCGCGTTTCATAAGAGGCCGCTTGTTGGAAAGTAGATCCCGAATCCAACAAAGAGAAAGTACGGTCGGTCTTTTCGCATGCTGGTAATGCCGCCAGCGCCGCTAATCCCAAAACTGAGATCAAGAACTTGTTTTGCGTTTTCATAAGCCTACTTCCTTCAACATTTGGCGCACATTGAACTGTGCGGAGAAGCCGCAATACCTCGCGACTTCCTTTTCAGTTTACGCCTGATACTTGGACCTTCGGAAATTTGGGCTAAATAGTTAAATGCATTGGTGAAAGGGTGTGGAAAACTTCAGTCTGGTCGAGCTAAGTTGTTGGAGGCATTGGGGATTGTCCCAACCAGGCTGCTCAAAAAGATTTTCTCGTTGAAAACATCTTCAACACTACCGCGGAACTTTCCAAACATTTTTCTATTTCTGAGAAGAGAGTTCGATTTTCTGTCCACGAAGTTTTCACTTTCACGAAAACAACTTGGACAAGATGATGAAATACATGCGAATTTTTTTTCGTCCTCATTCGAGATTCCTGGTTTTTCTGTCGGACCCCTCACCACAACCTGCTGGAATTTAGACAGTTTCAGAAACATTCTCAAAATGAGACGGTCGTGTGGGGACGATCCTAGGGGTTTTCAGACTTTGAACAACGAACATCTGATCTCAAGATTTAAATTTGGAAATGACAAGCCGTTATGCCTAAGATTGCTTTCATTCTAACTTTCAATTTCGGTCGCGCCCAAGAAGAGTTGCGTCGAGGAAATTAAATTTTCTGGCTACGAAAAATATTTCTTGACCGCTATTTTTGCAAAACTTCAATCTTTGTAATGTTGGGTGTGAGTTCCTATCTATTCACGCCTTAAGGACCTGCTCAGGCTTTCTCAGACAGCAAGAACTTCTCAATGTCACCGGACTTGTCCTGAATTCAAGCGTGGCTGGCGAGGCTTTCTCGAATGAAAAAATCAGCCTTAAAACCCGTGATAAGTTGCCTCTGAAAGTGAGGCCTTTATGAATTTAAAAAACTATCCGATTCCAGCTTGGTCACAAGCGCTGAATCCCTTGTTCGAGAAGAGCGCGAAAAGCTGACCGGCTTTTTGCACCACCTCAAAGAAATCGAGCGGCGCAAACTGTATGCTTCCTACAAATATGCATCTTTATTTAAAATGACGACCCAGCATTTTGGCTATTCCGAGGATGAAGCCTACCGTCGGATTTCAGCGATGAAATTGCTCAAAGAAATTCCTGAGGTGGAAGAAAAACTCAATCAGGGAAAGCTCACCCTCACGCATTTAAGTCTGGCGCAAAAACATTTTCGCCAGGAAAAGAAAATCCAGTCTCGAGAACTGCCGCTTGGCCAGAAGCTTTCGGTGATCGAACAAATTTCGGAGACATCCGTGCGAGAGGCCGAGAAAATCACGTTGGCTTTGAGCTCGGATCCTGAGCCTGTCAAGCCTGACCGAGTCCGTGCGGTTTCGGAAGACCAAGTCGAGATGAAGTTTTGGGCCTCGGCAAAGACTCAGGAAAAAATTCAAGTGTTGAAAGGCTTATTGGCTCACAAATATCCAGATATGTCGCTAGGAGAATTGTTGGATGTCTTATGTGATATGGGATTGGAAGCACTTGATCCTGCGAACAAGCCCAGTCGGAACAAAAGTCAGGGCCATCAGAATAGACATTCAAACGAACAGAACAGACATTCGAGCGATCAGACAAAAGATCAGGTGAAAACCGCTGCGCCCAAGAAGAACTGCGTTAAAAAATCAAAAGCTCAAATGCGACGAGAGGTTTTTCTGAGAGCTCAGAACAAGTGTGAGAACTGTGGTTCAGGGTTCGCTCTGGAGATTGATCACGTCCGGCCTCGAGCCCTCGGTGGAGATGATTCACCGGAAAATTTGAGACTGCTTTGCCGAGCGTGCAACCAAAGAGCCGCCATTCAAATTTTCGGCGTGGAAAAGATGAGCAGGTATCTGAACTCGAGAGGCGGTGCAATCTAAAGCAGATTGCATTCGATCAGGGATTTCAAATCGATCTTGAGGTTTCGGTGCAGCAGCCACTGTTGGGCGGCGATGCGGTCTTTGGCTTCTCCGGTTTGTTCGGCGAATTCCCACAGAAGACTGCCAATATAAATGCGGGTCAGGGTCATCGAGAAGCCGCGGGCATTGGCGGAGACGTGATCTCCACCGGCTTTCATTGCGGCTTCGAAGTTTTTGGTCAGATCATGAACAGCGGCGCCTAGAATTTTTTGCGCTTCTGGATTTTTGATTGCCTTCAGGCGCGCGCCCAGATCGGCTTGCATGGCTTCAAAGCCTTTTTCTTTTTCAAAAGCTCGCAGCATATCCAGTGACAGCACGTTGGTTGTGCCTTCCCAGATGGCCAGCACCTGAGCATCTCGCAAAAGTTTGGGGAATCCGGTGTCTTCGACATATCCAGCACCACCAAAACATTCCAAAACTTCGCTGGCCGTCGAAACAGTCGCTTTACCGCAGTAAAGCTTTGCCAGCGGAGTCAGCACTCGCAAAAGTGCGCTTTCGGTTTCAGTCGCCTTTCCGCATTCTTCTTTTCCGAGAAGTTCGACCGCTTTCATGATCAAATGGAAGCAGCCCATCCATTCCAATTGCAGTTCGGAAAGTGTCAGCACATGCAGCGGATGCTCGTTTAATTTTCGTCCGAAAGCCGAGCGCAGGGCCGCGTATTCGGTCGCAAGTTCAATCCCACGGCGCATTTGCCCCAGGGAGCAAATCGCGTTGTAGATGCGCGTGATATTAAACAGCGACGAAATCTTTCGAACGCCATTGCCTTCGCCGCCAACGACTTGGGCTGGCGTTCCTTCCAGCGAAAGTTCAGCGGTCGGCAGGGCTTTCGTTCCCAATTTATCTTTCAGTCGATGAATTTTGATATTTTGCAGTTCACCTTTTGAATTGCGAAGCTCGACATAGAAAAGACTGAGTCCGCGGCTGCCAGCTTCGGCACCTTCAGGACGAGCCAAAGTCATCGCCATTTGCGAAGTCGTCGCCGACGTGAACCACTTTGTTCCATACAGGCGATACTGCAAGCCGTCTTTCTTGGCGATGGTCGAAGTGCCGCTGACATCCGAGCCACCGGTTTTTTCCGTCATCCACTGACCCGAAGTCCAAAACTGTTTTGGATCCCGCGAAGTCAAATGTTTGAAGGCCTTCGCTTTCATTTCCGGCGAGCCATAGAGCTCGATCGCGCGGGCCGCACCGTCGGTCATGGCCAACGGACAGCTGTAGATCGCACTGGATGGATGATACAGATACAAAAGCGACATTTGAAACATGCGTGAAAATTCAGAATAGGTGCGCTCGTAACCTGTGGCGATCAAACCAAAGGTCGCCGCTAGCTCGTCCATCTTTTTCCAGCCGCTGGAAACACGGATTTCATCGATGCGCTTTCCCCATGGATCAAACGGAACGTGCTGCGGAGGATTTCTTTCCGCTTCGTCCGCCCAGGCCAGCATCGGGCCCGCCGCCATTTCGCCGAGCTCATTCAAGCGCGGGGAAATTTCGCGGTAAACATTGTCCGGCAGTTTTTTCTTGAGATAGCGAGAGAGAAGAGGATCGTTCGAGAATTGATTTTTGAGTGTGGGTCCTTGCTGATAAAAATCAGTGTCAGAATCAGTCATCCGATAGCTCCGCCCAGGTGATGCCATCGCCGCCCTGTTCGTTGGATCCAGCCTTCCATTTTTTCACATAAACCGAGCGTGAAAGGTAGGTGCGAACGGCTTTTTTCAAAGCCTCGGTGCCATGGCCGTGAATAATCTTGATCC
>CBIHPB010000275.1:0-5111 GCA_966211485.1 uncultured Bdellovibrio sp. | reverse complement strand
CAGTCTTGTAATTTGACAGGTCTTTTTTGTCCCATTTGTCATGATAAAGTGTTCTGGCTGCTTGGCATCAGCCTTGCCATGCTCATGCTTATCAATAGTCCAATTTTGGAAAGGCAGGAGTCTATGAAAACGGTTTCAATCGAAAAGAAAAAAAATGCTAAACCATTAATGAAATCGCCACCCGCCAAGACCGCGGCTAAAACTGAAAGCGCCGCTAGAACTGAAAGTCCAAATAAATTTGCCAACAAGACGGAAGGCAAAGCCCCTCAAAAGGCCAATCAAGATGTGATCTCGGCTTTGCGATTGGTGCTGTCGGACAGTTTTGTTCTGTATATGAAAACCTATGCGGTTCACTGGAACTATCAGGGCCCGAAATTTTTCTCGGTCCACAAAATGACGGAAGAGCAATACGAGCAACTGGCCCAAGCGGTTGACGCCATTGCCGAACGCATGCGTGCACTTGATAAAGTCGCACCGATTTCTTTGGCGACGATTCTCGCAAGTTCGGATCTTGAAGAGATGAGCCGAGTCGATGCGGGAAATGATCAAGAGCTGATGAATCTGATTTCCAGCCATACACTGCTTGCGCAGAGGGCTCATGAAGCCGCAAAGATCTGCGAGGACGCGGACGACATTTACAGTCAGGATATGATGATCCAACGGGTTGGTGCCCACGACAAAGCCGCCTGGATGCTTCGAAGCTTCCTTGATAAAGGTCAGGCGACGATGCCGTCAGAAATTTTAAGCTAAGCTCTTACGGCGAAGCTCTTCGATTTCTTCCACATCTCGGGGGACTGAAGTTAAAAGCTCGGCCCCGCGAGCCGTCACTACGATATCGTCTTCGATGCGAACGCCGATATCCCGGTACTTGTCCCCAAATGCACTGTCCCGGAAATAAAGGCCAGGCTCGACTGTGAAGGTCATGCCCGTTTGCAGTTTGATGGGATTTCCATCTTCGTCCAAATAGGGCGACGGATCGTGCACATCCAATCCGATCCAGTGCGAAGTCTGATGCGGCATCAGGGTTTTGATATCATCAATATTTTTCAATGCTACGCCTGCTTTTTGAGTTTCGATCAGCAATATTTCCAAGCCCACTTGATGCAGCTCGATCAAAGATCTTCCGATCGCGACGTTGGCAATCACGGCGGCCTGCGCTTTTTGCACGGCTTGGTAGATGGATTTTTGCTCGGCTGTGAATTTCAAATCGGCTGGAATTGTACGAGTGATATCAGCGCAGTATCCTTGCCACTCGCCACCGGCATCGACCAAGACCAGATCGCCTTTTTGAATCACGCGATCTGACGCACGGGCATGAAGCACGACACTGCGCGGACCGCTGCCAACGATGGATTCGTAGGCGACCCACTGCAGGCCTTCAGATAAAAACTGAGATTCGATCCAGTTGGCGATTTCGCGCTCGGTTCGTCCAATCATTTTTTCCGACATCAGGCTTTTGTGGACGCGTGAACTTCTGGCACCCGCTTGTTTCAGCAACTCAATCTCTGCGGCGGTCTTCACGTGTCGATGTTGTCCGACCAATGGACGAGAATCCATCAGCGCCAAAGGCTGCCCGCGTTTGCGCCCACGATGGCTGCGACTGTAGGAAAGATTTGTTAGCAGTGTTTGATCCACCTGTGGGACAAGGCCTGCAGGGACCGCCAAACGATCGACTTGCAGAAGATGGCTCTTCACGATCTCATCTAATTTTTCCGGAGTTGAAAATTGCAAAGCCCCAAGATCCGCGTCATTCGCGGCTGAATTGTCTTCACCATCCCAGATCTTATGTAACTCGCTTCGTTCGGGCCGCAGAAGATAACTGCCACCGGCCGATAGAACCAAAACCGCACCCGGAATTTGCAGACCCGTCAGATATTGAAAGTCCGAATGGCCTTTAAACCGGTAATGCACCGAATGCGATCTCCAGGCTTCAACGCCCGAGGGAATCACGAACAGGGTTCGCTGGTTATTTTGGACAAGGGCTTCACGACGCTTTTGGTATTGATTGGTTTCCATGGAGAAAGAATACCAAGCAGGTACTAAATCCAGTTTCATATTCTTATTCGTACCGTTTTATGGTACTTTTAAGCCTGATCCAGGGAGACCTATGGAACACATCACCTATCTCAAAAGCCTCAAGACCATCCTCAAATCCAAGGGCGTCACCTACACTGAGCTTGCCGACCATCTGAACATGAGCGAATCCGGCATCAAAAAAATGCTGAACGCAAAAGACTTGAGCTTCCGCCGCTTCTTCCAAATCTGCGAAATGCTCAACGTCCTCCCCGGCCAAGTCCTAGCCGCCGCCGAACAAAAATCCATCCCCACGCAAAACCTGACAAACCAGCAACAAGAACTGCTACTAGGAAACCGAACCCTACTGGCGGTGTACTGGCGAATCACGGTCGAAGGTCTGTCACCAGAAGAAACCGCCAAGGCCCAACACCTCTCCGCCACTGAACTGCAAAAATCCCTCAAGAAATTAGTCTCCGCAGATCTCCTGATCGAGCGAGACGGTCACTACTTCCCCAAACAAGCCGGAAAATTCCGCTGGCCCGACGACTCAAAAATTGCCCGCCACCTCAACCGCGAATGGTCCGAG
This sequence comes from uncultured Bdellovibrio sp., assembly GCA_966211485.1. Lineage (GTDB taxonomy): Bacteria > Bdellovibrionota > Bdellovibrionia > Bdellovibrionales > Bdellovibrionaceae > 21-14-0-10-47-8. The sequence goes on along the minus strand of CBIHPB010000275.1, from coordinate 2,509 downwards.
CTGACTTTGCATCGATCGTTGAATCCCAAGGAACGCGCAGAAAAGAGCCATCGATTGATGGCCATTCGATTGACGGAGAAGTCTTATGAAAATCTGCTGGTGAAATTGAATGAGCTTTTGGATGAGACTGTTCGAATTTCAGAGCGGGAAGAACTGACAGTTGCGAAGGTCGATTTAAAAAATCTGTCTATTCTAACTGCTATCGTCTCTAAAGGAACTTTAGATCCCGAATAGCTCCCCAAAAAAACAAAAAGGCCAACCCCAAGGGGTTGGCCTCCTGCTCTGTCTTCAAAATGAAGGTTCAGATTACTGGCAAGCTGGGAATGTGAAAGCTTTTGTGAAGCCTGGGAAGTTGCTGTTGTCCCCGTGTTGCTCAACAACGCTTACGTTGATTGTGCTGCCAACAGTAACTGCTTGTGTACCGTACTCTTTGCAGACCATGTTGCCGTGGTCGTAGCCGTACTCCAAGCAAACAGTTTTGTCTGTTGTGCGTGGGTAAGAAAATTGACCGACTGTCCAGTTTTGGCAAACCCACTCAGTCCAAGTGTTGTCACCTTCGTGCTTTTCAACTGGAACCAAGTTTGTGCAGTAACGAACAGCGCGGATTGATTTCACTTCGTTTGAAGTCAAACAAGCGTTGTCCAAAGACAGGCCACCCAGATTTTCTTCGAAAATCAAAGTTGCGCCAGATGCGAAGATTTCTGACCAAGAGCTACGCTTGCTCAAAGCCATTGCTGAAGAAGCTGACAGCGCCATTACCAAAGCGATTACCAATTTCATAGGATACTCCCTTTATTTTTTGAGTCTTGATTGACCCATTGTTTTGTTGCGGGATCAGAAATAGCGTGGCCCAAACAAATGGGTCAATTCACCGGGCCCCTTCGAAATGTCCGCAGAATTTCTTAAAAATGATCTCAATTCAAATTTAAGCGGTCCCAATCGAATTTCTGCTTAATTTTTCCGCTTACGGTTGCGGACAAAGTGCGTACACAGTTTGTCCGCAGTCGGTGCTGATCAAGGCTTACTGAACTTGCGAGCCACCGGTTTTGCGCTCGGCTTGCTCGAGCTGTTTTTGAGATTCTTGCAAAGCCATTTGATGGCGCTGCAGATCGATGTGGTTCTGATGAATTTCGTCTTCGGTGGCAAAAATCGAAAGCCGAACCTGATCTTGCTCGCGATGCAGTCCTTGAATACGATCGCGAAGATCGGCGATCTCGGTCTGAATTTCTTTTTGTCGCGAGCGGATTCGCGCTTCGCGATTGACCGCTTCGACCTGCGCATTCTGTTTCAGCAGCCGGGTTTGATTTTCCAAATCCGCAATCTGACTGCGCAGATCTTCCAGTCCCCGCTTCAAGGCCAACTCGCGCTCATTCAAGGTGACCAGCTGACGATCCCGTTCGACCGCATCGGGAATTCGAACAGACAAAGTCGCGATTTGATCCTGCGTCAGTCTTTGGGCTTCTTCCTTCTCGCGAATTTGATTGATGACCTGCGATCTTTCCAATTCCAGTCTTCGGGCTCGGTCTGCGATCATCAGTTCCGAGTTTTTTTCGATGTCGCGTTCCTCGTCTGACAGTCGACTGGCTTCGTCTGTCAGTTTTTGGATCTCGGCATTCACAGCTTTGATCTGCGCTGGATATTCGACTTCCCACTGCGCTTGCTGCTCGGACTTTTTTCTCAGCAGCACTTGAAGCTCGCGATTAAGACTGGCCAACTCGTCGCTTTCATCATCGACCTGATCTTGCAAACGCAATTCTTCTCTTGAAATTTCCGGAGCTGTCTCTGGTTTCACATCAATTGGCAAATTTGCGACTGTTGCATCAGCGGGCGATGAAATTGGCGTCGCCGAGCCACCCGTCGTGCGGTCTTGATGAGCAGCCAGGACATCGAAATCTTCTTCGGGTTGATGGATCACGTTTCGGGAATACAAAATCCCAATTCCCACAATCACCATCAGAAACACAAGCGTAGCCATCCAAGAGCGCGTCGACATGCGGACCTCGTGGGACGATTCTCCTGCCGCTCTAGGCGCACATGCAATCCTCGGAAATATGCCTTCTGACAGATTGTCGGTTTGCATCCGTAAAGCTAGCTTCAGTCCTCAATCAGGACTCGGTTTTACCGCTTTTCGCGCGGGTTTTCATCGCGGTCAAAAGTGGCGAAGTCCAAGGACGCAGCGCCAGCAGAAAGCCGAACTCGACACTGTCGGTCTGCTCGCCCTCGATTTCGCCTTCGGACTTCATCTCGTGAATCAGCTTGTCCATTTTAGATTTGTAGCGAATCACGCTTTGCATGTTCAGCCGGTACATCCCAAAGCGCAGATGCTCGGATGCATTGTTAAAGTCCGCGTTCAGGAACGAGTCCTTCGCCTGCAGCACAATCTTCTTTCCCATCTGCCCGTCTTTGCGAAAGCGCACGCGGTGTTTCGCCAGAACCCGCACTTTGTTTCCCGGATGCAGCTCGATCAGCTTGATGCGATCCAAGGCCGACAGAAATTTTTGAATCTCAG
>CBIHPB010000274.1:0-5113 GCA_966211485.1 uncultured Bdellovibrio sp. | reverse complement strand
AATCCGCGTAGATCATTGTATTCGTGATATTTCGATGTCCCAAAGCGACCTGCACCAACCGCAGGTCTTTTGTTTTCTGATACAGCTCGATCGCAAACGTATGGCGAAGTGAGTGGAATTTCTTAGGCACCGGCCGGTAAAACTCCCAGACCTGATAAAGCCTCTGATAGCTGATATCGAAAAGCTTGGCCCCGGAGATGGTTTCGCTCCAGCGGGTGAGTTCGCCGAAAAACTGATGGGCGAGCGGGATTTCCCGGTCATTGCTGCCTTTGATTCCCCGAACGAAAACGCTGTGGTCATAGGTGTTCAGATCGGATTTCTGAAGGTTTAAAAGCTCTTGAGCACGGGCTCCGGTCCTAAGCCCGAGTGAAATCAGAAAACAATTTCGGGGGTCCGAATTCTGATAATTTTCGACGATTTTTCGAACCCGCTCGACCTCGGGAGGGAGGAGATATTTGTTTTTATTAAGTGCGTAACGAGCTTGCATCCGGTCCGAAATCCTTCATTGAAGACTAAAAATGACCGATAAAAATGTCACGCGTGGGAAATCGTTTTCAGGACATAGGTCCGTACGCAACGAGTCGAGTTTCCAAAAGTCGAAAATCCGAAATCAGCTCGATATAAATTCATCAATAATATTCATCACATCGTACTTAAGTTTATAACTATAAGCTTAAGGCAAATTCGAAAAAAGGGGTGTGGGGGTATGGTTTTGCGAATTTCTTTTTGGATTCAAATACTTAGGTTGACTTCAAAACTTCGAAATCCTCATAATATTGTATATCACAACGTAGAATATTGGAAAATCCAATATAGAAACTGTGAAACACAACAGGACTAGAAGGTGAGATATGGAGATCGAATCTTTCAAACAAGGGTCAGCACCCCTTGAAGAAAATCCACTCGCGAGAGCAAAGAGTTCGGTTCGAATGCATTACGAGGCCCAGGTGGAGGTCATCAAAAGGCAGCTCGGGGATCTCGAAAAAATTCGCGAGACTTTGGGGCTTTCACAACGAAAAATCTGCCAACTTTTAATGGTCGATCCATCGGCTTGGACCCGGTGGGTGAAAAACGGCGAAAATCCCCCTCCCCACATCTATCGAGCCCTTCAGTGGTACATGATTTTGCAGGAAAAACTGCCGGGATTGACGCCGCAATATTTCGTCGGAAAAGACCCCGAAGTTTTGCATCAAACCGCCCTTCGCCGCATCGAAATCGAAGCTTCAAAGCGCTCGGAATTTGAAGAAGCAATGGCGACCCAGGCTTTGCGAATGGACAATCAGATCCTGGACCTGTGCCGAAAGAATCGCGAACTAACCGACGCGAATTTCCGTTTGAAACTGAAGGTTGAAGGTCTACAAGCGCGCCTTTGGGGCTTTGCCGCCGCGGCCGCTGTTTTGGGTGTGGGAATTGGACTAATTTTGAAGTTTATCTAGGTCTTTTGATCACCATCTCAGAATGAGAAGCGTTTAAGAATCGAGCCCATGATTCCGAAAAGAAATCATGGCGTTTCTTATGCGAATTTCGCTGATTTTAAGTCTGATTTTTCTTGCGGCTTGTGAGCGGCTCACATCCAGCGGAGTTTCGACGCGTGTCACTTTTCAATCCGGCGAATTGGGATCTCAATCCGCTATTCCAGAAGGAAAAAAAGCTTGTTACGGCGTACATGCTTTTGGAACGGGTCTGCCTAAATCTTCAGTCGGAAGCTGCGGTTTTGAAGTTGGAAAAGCTGTCGGCTTCGTTGCTGAGGGCGGAACTTTGGTTTTAGATGATGTTCCGAAAGGTTCACAGACTTTTGAGTTGTTTATTTATCTGGTGGGCAGCACAGAGTCTTGCCCTAGCTTTAGCTCATCCATGCTCGAAAAAATTTCTGATGTCGGTCGCTTGTATCGCTCGGGCCGAACGGATGCCAACATTGTCGGCGACAATGAGAACGTCACAATCAGCGTTTCTTTTCCGGGAGAGGCTCAAACTTTGTTGGCTGAGAATGCGTCGACTGCAAGTTGCATGATTTCCAGCATGACGAAGGCGACACTGTTTTCCAATGGCGACATCCTGGATAAGCTTGGCAACGTCTCTTCAAGCTCGGATGAAACAAATGAATCTTTCTCGGTCACAAGTCTTGGAAATGGAATTGTGTCAACGGGTGCGATGTTTGGGCTTTTGGGAGCTTCGCCGATTGCGTTGCCAGAAGAAATTTTCTCGGTTTCGATGAAGCCTGATTCGGGAAATTTCTATGGACTTTTGCATTCGGGGCAGATCGTTCAGGTCAACAAGGACTCGGGCACATATACCGAGCTTGCCGCCAGCTCTTGTCCATTTGATGTCACAAATTGCGCTGTGCCCGAGTGGATGCAATCAATCAGCGCGGGCCTGGGTAAAGAGCTCTACGGCCTTGACCATGGCGGAAACGTTTATCTGATCAAGCAAAGTGACGTCGTCAGTATGGGCGTTGCCTTCCCTGAAAACGTCACGCAAATTTCATTCTATTAAAACGAAGCGCCACCTTTAAACTGTGGGCTTTGCAATCGTCCAGCGGCCACGCCCGTGCCGTGGATGGTGACTTTGCAAGAGGCGAATCCGTTGTTGTCCGGGCAGCACATGGTTCCTGTCATACTGGTGACATTGTAGGTTGAGCAACCATTGAGACCCGCTCCAGCATTACCGATATTTGATGAGGTTGCGCAGCGATAGCTACTTCCGCCTTTATTGTAGGTGACTGGGGCCATCGCCTTTTTTCCGCCAGCAGTGTCTTGGGCGTAGTCGGACTTGGACCAGTTGTCATAAGTGCTGTACCAGGTTGTTGCTGTATCGTGAGGTTTCATCCAATAGTATCCCAAAAAGTCCGTCGAGCTGGCACCAGAGGAAATCACATTGGTGATCGTGCAAACGTGAGATCCAGTTCCGCAAAGAGTCCCTGCCGACGCATAGACCACAGAGCCACTACAGAAAAATGGTCCCTGAGTCAGAGTTTTAGCTGGGGTTGCACCTCCAGCGCAAGATCCGGCGGCTTGAATTGTGACAGCTCCTTTGGCCGCAAGAGAGACGACTGAATAGCCCGTTAAAATATTGCTTCCAGACACCTTATCATAGCATTCGGCGGTATAAGAAACGGCTGAAGTGGTTGGATTGGTCAGTTGAAGTTTTCCATCTGGTGCAGAGATGGAGACTGAGCGATCGGCTTGAGCATTCCATGCAAAAAGAGCAATCGTCATCGACAAAACGAGAGTTGAAAATCTGTAGTTGGTTTTCATAAGTCCTTCCTTGGTTCAAACATCATAATTGCAAACAAAAATGAACCCAGCGTCAACCGGAAACTCCTGACAGCGCTGTGCAAATTTCTTGAATTCTCTCGAGGGAATTTTCAAAAAAGAAGAAGGCGATACTGATCCAAGTAAAGGTCAGCGCCCAAGCGATCCCGCACCAAATTTTTCCTGAAGGCTTTCTAAAGGAAGCTGTGCGATAAATATGATGAAGGATCAATCCAAGCGAGTGAAACCAAGCGAAGATCATGTAGTTCCACTGCAAGCCATGCCACAGCCCCATGATGGTTAAAACCAAGGTGCTGATCCAAGGCACTTGCCAGTTGTATGTTTTGGCAAAACGAGATCTGAGAATCCACTTTGAAATCGGATTGAAGATCATCAGATTCAAATAATCCGTGAGGCTGATATGCCAGCGCTGCCAAAAACTGCGGATATTGGTTGCCAGCAAAGGCTGATTGAAGTTTTCTTTCACCTCAAGCCCTGATAGGGCTGAAAGGCCCACGATCACGTCGCAAAAGCCCGAGAAATTCATGTAGATGTAGACCGTGTAAGTGACAATCCCGATCAAAAACTGCGCAAAACCCAGCGCCTGACCTGAAGTGTAAGACCTAGTCAGTGTGAGCTGATAGAAAATTCCGCTGATCAAGTAGAATTTGAATAGGCCAACGGCAATTCTCATCAGCGATAGCCAAAAAGTTCGTGCCGTCCGGAAGGTTTCTCCTCTTAAAAACTCTTGATACTGGTAATATGAATTGATCGGACCGACCAGCAAAGTCTTGGGATCAAAAGTATAGGCAAAAGCTCCCCAAAAAGAGGGAGATCTTTGATACTCGGTCATCAAAAGACTGAGCCGGAAAGTCAGGTAAGAAAAACCAAGCCATAGGGATTTTGCCTTGAGAAGTCCGATACTGCCAACGATAGGAACAATTCCACTGCCAAGCCAAACAGCAATATCCGCAAAGGTCAGAAGACCTGCCAGTTGGATCAAAATCCATCCGATAATGGGAACCAAGGCGGCTGTGTAGAGCCACCCTCGCTTGAGCAAGAAAAGTCCGATCGAGAGAATGACGCCGGCGTAGGCTAAGTATCCCAGAAAAACACCAAGACCTTTGGGTGATTCAAGGGACGAGAAAAAGAGAATGTAGACTCCCCATAAATTCAGGACCAGATACAGAAATCGCGTCCATGCTTTTTGCCGGAAAAAACTAAGAGCCAGCATCAATCCAAGGTACAGACAAAGCTCGCGGGGTTGTTTAAAAAAGATCTCCATGCGCGCTTAAAATCCTTGGTACACAAAGGGAATTCGAAAGCCATGCTCGGGAACCGAAAAGTAAATCATAAGTCCCAAAATACAGATCAGGAAGATGCAGATTTCAAGCGCAGTTTGCCATTTTGGTTGCACATTATTTTGCATAAGTGCTTCCAATCGCTTCCGCAATCCACTGACTCCAGATGCGGCTGAAAGTGACTGAGAGATTGTCGCCACTAAAAAATCCGGCGATCTCATCTTGGCTATAGACCTGACGGATCAGTCGAGGTGCGACACCCATCACGGGAACTGGCGACTTTAAAGTTTCATTCCAGTTTTCTCGCTCTTGAATCTCTTCTTTACCAAAGTCTTCTTTCAGTGGTGAGCTGAGAAGCCAGACCTTCACCCCTTTTGATTGCGCCAATTCAATTTGTCTTTGAAATAGCATTTGATGTGCTTTTGAAAGGGGAATATTGGAAATCGATTCTTTGGGGAGAGATGCATAGATCAATTGATCGGGCCGGGTCTTCAGGCTCTGTGGCTTGATGGGGCTGTCGTTATCAGAAATCCGGATATGAGAGCCCCATGCGTCCGTGAG
>CBIHPB010000273.1:0-5151 GCA_966211485.1 uncultured Bdellovibrio sp. | reverse complement strand
ACCCAGTCCAATGCACCCGACATCAGAAGATCGGGTCGGTCCTTGGCGACGTCGGGCAGAGAATTGCTCGGCTCGTTTGGCTTTTGAGATGGCTGAATTTCAGGCGTTTGTATCATAGGGTCCACCTTGTACCGCAAAGCTGGGCGGTTGGCTAAAAATTCTTGAGAATCATTATCATTTTCTTGAAAGGGGGACTTATTTCGTTATAAATAAGTCATATGACACCATTGGTCTTAGCCAGCACGTCCCCTTACCGCCGAGAATTGCTTGAAAAGTTGGGTCTTTCCTTTCAATCCAAGGCCCCCATCTGTGACGAAGATGCCTGGAAAAAAAAGCTCCCTGATCCTGTCGAATTGGCAACCACATTGGCGCGCCTGAAGGCGGAAAGCCTGGCGACCAATGACAACTGCGTGATCGGCGGCGATCAAGTGGCAGCCTTAGGCACCGAAATCTTGGGGAAGCCGGGAACTTTTGAAAAAGCATGTGAGCAGCTGGGGAAAATGCAAGGTCGCACCCACCGATTGATCACGGCCGTGCATGTGATCTTCAAAGGTCAGCACCACCCGATTCTGGATATCACCGAAATTGAGATGAAAAGCCTGTCGCTCGAGCAAATTCAAAATTATGTGCGTCGCGATCAACCTTTGGATTGCGCTGGCTCTTATAAAATAGAAAAATCAGGACTGGTGCTGGTGCGCCAACTGAAAACGCAGGATTTCTCAAGCATTCAGGGACTGCCCTTGATTGCCCTCTCAAATCTGCTGTCGAAACTTGGTTACCAGATCTTGTCCTAAGGAGTTGGCGTGAGCTCAAAAACCGACCTCGAAAGCATGCATCGTGAAGCGACCCAAGCTCGCCTGCATGCTCATTCCCCTTACTCGAAATACAAAGTCGGAGCGAGCATTCGCCTGACCAGTGGCGAAACTTTCGCCGGTTGCAATGTCGAAAATGCCTCTTATGGTGGAACCGTTTGCGCCGAGCGAGTCGCGATTTTTTCCGCCGTCGCCGCCAAAGGCACGATGCAGATTTCAGATGTGGTTGTTGTCACCGACGAGAAAAGTCCGTGGCCACCTTGCGGATTTTGCCGTCAGGTCATCGCCGAGTTCGCGACCCCTGCAACCATGGTTCATATCGCCGACACTCAAAAAATTCATCGCAGTGTGAAATTTTCGGATTTGCTTCCGGACGGATTCACTCCGGACCATCTCAAAGCTTAAGGTGACACGTGATTCGGTGGGCGATCAATCTCATCTACAAATCCAAGCGCCATACTGAACAAACTTTTAAGCCAGTGATCCTTGTCACCGGCTGCGGCTCGGGCATTGGCTGGGCTTTGGCGAAGCTGCTGTACAAAAATCCGCAGTACCGGGTCGTGGTCACCGCCCGCGAGCAATCAATTGGCAAACTGCGCGAAAATTTTATCGAAAACGAGCGCTTCTGGATTCGCAGTCTGGATGTCACATCCGAATATCAGCGCGAAACATTGATCGACGAAATCAAAAACCAATGGGGCGGCGTCAACGTGCTGGTGAACAATGCCGGCATTTCCTACCGGGCCGTGGTCGAGCACATGACCGAGACCGACGAGGCCCGGCAGATGGCGACCAATTATTTAGGCCCGATGGGACTGATTCGCTTGGTGCTGCCACGCATGCGCGAAATGGGGCGCGGAAAAATCGTCTGTATCTCGTCTGTCAGCGGAATGTTGGCAATGCCGACCATGGCTTCTTACAGTGCTTCGAAATATGCGCTGGAAGGCGCTTGCGAATCTCTATGGTACGAGTGCAAACCACTTGGCATTGATGTCTCTTTGGTGCAACCAGGGTTTATTCGCTCGCGCTCGTTCCGCAATGTCTATTATACCGAAGCTTCGGACCCGAAAAATTCCAAAGGCGGTCCTTACCACGACTACTATGAAAACATGGCGCCATTTGTGGAAAAAATGATGAAGCTCTCGCTGTCGCATCCGCAAAAGATTGCCAAACTGATTCTTCGAACTATTCAGACCGAGCGGCCACCGCTTTGGATTCCAGCCACTTTGGATGCCTTGATGTTCTACTACATTCGCCGGATTTTCCCTCGACGATGGCTTCTGCCATTCTTGTTTTTCAGTCTCCCCGGTGCCCGGAATTGGGGAAAAGATTACTCCAAAAAGAGATCGACGATCCCGTAGCAGCTTACTCTCCAACCAGCAAAAACCAAAAAAAAAATCCCAGCTTGTTTCCAAGCCGGGATTTAAAAGTTCAAAATAAAATCTGGTTATTAGCGAGAAGCGTTCAGAGCATCCAGATTGCGCTCAATCTTTGCGGACTTCTTCCCAGATTCGACCCAGCTACGGAACATATCCATCGAACGTTCACGCGAAACCTGCTCGTTTGCATCAGCCGCCGTTGCCGCTTCTTTCTTCGTCTCTTTCAACTTCAGAACGAAGCGCTCGGAGCTGTCGCGCACCAGGTGCGGATAAAGCTTTTTTGCTTCTGAAACTTGGAATGCGGCCTTGCTGGCTTCGGCGCTGTTCATCTTTGGAACCATTTCGACACTGAGGTCGAAGAATCCGGTCTCTTCCCAAGTCGCGCCCATCTTTTTAACCTGAGCATCGACCGCCGCTGCGTCCCCTTTTGCCAAAGCTTCTTCCAAAACTTTGATTTCAGAATCGTAAGCGTCGGTTGCGATCAGCTTTTGGCCGATTTCAGTTTTCACGTCGTCGAAAGATTTCTGGCCGCCTTCTTTGCGTTCCAGAACTTTGATTAGGTGATAGCCGAACTGAGATTTCACAGGCTGGCCCACTTCACCGATTTTTTGTGAGAAAGCGGCGGCTTCAAATTCTGGAACCATTCGGCCTTTGCCGAAGAATCCCAGATCGCCGTTCTTGTCTTTTGAACCTGGATCTTGCGAGAACTGCTTGGCCAATTTGCCGAAATCTTCGGTCTTGGCTTTCTTCATGATGTCTTCGATCTGCGCCTTTGCTTTTGCGTCATCCATCTTCTCGCCGACGGGAACCAAGATGTGCTGAGCATGAACCTGAGGCTCGACATTGAATTCGGCTTTGTTGGAATTGTAATAGTCCTGCACACGCTTGGCGAAATCCGCATTGCCCATTTTCGCAGCAACTTCAGCCGCCGGAGTTTGCATGCTCTTCAAAACCAGGTCCTTATCAACGCGTGCGAAAGCCACGTTCATTTTGTTTTCACGCAGCTGTTTCAGCTTATCCAATTCGAAGCTCAAAGGTTGAGCGGCCGCTTCAAACAGACGTTGAGTGCGAATGCCCGTTTTTTCTTTGCGCAGTTTGGCTTCGAAATCGGTTGGATTCAGGTGATTGGCTTCCAAAACACCGTAGTACAATTCGCGTTGGAAACGCCCATCGCGCTGGAAAGCTGTGATTTCGCGAACAATCACGTCTTGGATTTCAGAATCCGTCGCGTAAATGCCCTCTTTTTTGGCCATTTGGGAAATCATCTCTTGATTGATCAGACCTTCCAAAGCTTGTTGATAGACAAACTGACGCTGAGCATCTCCCATGCCGCTGCCACCAAACAAAGGTGCGTACATCTGCTCGATTCGTTGGGACTCGGAGCGTAAATCAGAAATCGGGATCAATGTGTTGTTCACACGTGCGGCCGAGCCCATCGCACCCGAAGATTTGCTCGCCAGGCGATTTGGGAATCCGAAAAGGATGAAAACCAGGATGATCGCTCCGAAAAGAACGATGGCCGTGATGCTTTTGGCGGTCCAACGCTTTTGACCGATCCCCGCTTCGACCTGTTTTCTGAACTGATTGAATCCTTCGCTCATTCATTCCTCCGAGCTCTATCCGTATTTTTGCTTCTGTGCACTGGTGTGCCTGTGTTCATTTTTCCAGCTGGAAAAGGTCCTCAGTATCTGTCGATTGAAACAGAATTTTCAATCAAATTTTCCGATAAAGAACCATTGGAATTCAAAATTCTTTTTGCTAGCGTTAAAGAGAAAGAGGCCCAACTTGAATTTCTTAAACTTTGATCTGAAAAAGGTTCTATCTTTTCTTTTTGTCCTGTCGCTGCCGCTGATCTCGATTAACATGCAGCGAAAGCCCTTCACGGTGGGTTGGTACGACAAGCCTTTTAGCTTTCTGGCCAGCGTGACACAGTCGGCCTTCTTTTCGTTCAGCGACGGCGTGCGCAGCAACACACAGATGTATCTGGATCTGATCAATATCAAAAAAGAAAACCAACAGCTGAAAAGCGACAACCAAAAGTTGCTGGCTTTGCTGGAAGGCCAAGGCGAACTGGAAAAAGAAAACGAGCGCCTGAACCAGCTTTTGGAATTTAAAAATCACTCGAAGATGGAAATCATCGCGGCCCGTGTGATGAGCAAAGACCTGGTCAGCGATCACAACACGATCCAGATCAACAAGGGCACTCATCATGGCTTGAAACCAGGCCAAGCGGTCATCACCGTTGGCGGTGTGGTCGGATACGTGTTCCGTCCAGGCACTTTCACTTCGCAAGTTCTTCTGATCACCGATCGCTATTCAGTCGTGGATGGAATCATCGCCCGCAGTCGTGCGCGCGGCATCGTCGAAGGGAAAAACGCTTCAACCTGCGTGCTTCGTTACGTGGAAAAATCTGAAGACGTGCAGCCGGGCGATTTGGTCGTGACGTCGGGTCTCGACAATATCTTCCCGAAGGGTTTCCCAGTTGCCAAAGTCGAAGCAGTTGAAAACAAGACTTACTCGGTTTCGCTCAAGGTTGAGCTGAAGCCGGTCGTGGATCCAGATAAGATCGAAGAGGTTTTCGTGATCATGAACGCCGCCAACGAAGATCTGTCCGACAAAATCGCCGTGAAGGAATAACGTGCCGGCCATTCGCTTTAACTATCTCAATTTGATTTTGATGATGCTGATCGGCCTTTTGCTGTCCGGTCTGCAGACGACGTTTTGGTTTCAGATTTTCGGAAGCCTTCCCGCTCCGCTGTTGTGGCTGAATCTGGTTTTGTATCTGATTCTGTACCGCAAACCGATGGAAGGAATTCTGACCATCTACTTGTTCGGACTTTTCCTGCGTCCCTTCACCGCGATGCCGATTGGTGTTTTGTGGCTGAATCTTCTGGTGGTGTTTGCCTTGATGAGCTTCGTGAAAAAGCGCGTTTTCTGGCCCAGCTCCCGGTACTTTGTCA
>CBIHPB010000272.1:0-5180 GCA_966211485.1 uncultured Bdellovibrio sp. | reverse complement strand
CATCTTGAAATCACGGCTGAAAATAAAAATGAAGAGGTCACATCATGAAGCCACGCATTTTGGTCGTCGATGACGAAGAATCGATCCGCGAATTTCTAGAAATCATGCTGAAAAAAGAAGGCTACGAGGTCACTTGTGCTGAAGATGGCGCAAAGGGTAAAGACTTACTGGCCAAGAAAACATTTGATCTGGTGATTTCCGATTTGCAAATGCCCAACATGACGGGCATCGAGCTTCTGAAATACGTGAAGGAAACTTATCCCGAATTAGTGTTTATGATGATCACCGCTTTCGGCACGACGGAATCCGCGGTCGAAGCGATGAAGATGGGTGCCTACGATTACCTGACAAAGCCTTTCAAGATCGATGAAGTTCGCCTGAACATTCAAAACGCTTTGCGCGCCAAACACTTGGAAGTTGAAAACCGGGTTCTGAAAAAAGAACTCACCAAGGAATACAGCTTCCAAAATCTCGTCGGAAATTCAGAGGCCATGCACCGAATCTATGATCTGGTGAAGCGTGTGTCTCAGACTCCGACGAATGTTTTGATCACGGGGGAATCTGGAACGGGTAAAGAGGTCGTGGCGAAAGCGATTCACTACAACGGTCCACTGAAAGACAAACCTTTCGTCACGATCAACTGTGGAGCGATTCCTGAACAATTGATGGAATCGGAAATGTTCGGTCACAAGAAGGGCTCCTTCACGGGTGCCGTGGCTGATAAAGCGGGTCTGTTCGAAGTCGCTGACAACGGAACACTGTTCTTGGATGAAGTGGGCGAGTTGCCACTGACGATCCAGGTGAAGCTTCTGCGCGCGATTCAAGAGCGTGTGATCCGCCGTGTGGGCGCGACAGAGGACATCAAGATCGATGTGCGTATCTGCGCCGCGACCAACCGTGATCTTGAAGAGATGGTGAAAGAGGGAACATTCCGTCAGGATTTGTTCTACCGCTTGAATGTCATCAATATCAAGACGCCGTCACTGCGTGATCGCCGCGATGATATCCCTTTGCTCGCCAATCATTTCCTGAAAAAGTACAACGATCGCCTGAATAAAAACATCGGTGCGATCAGTGCCGAAGCCATGGAAATGATGAAAAAGTACGACTACCCAGGAAACGTGCGAGAACTCGAAAATATCGTCGAGCGCACCGTGGCCCTGGAAGGTGGCGCAACGATCTTGCCAGAAAGCTTGCCGCCGTTTGTGAACACGCCAACAGGGCGTAAGATGGCATCAAGCCACGAGATTGAAATCGGGGATGATGGAATTGATCTCGATAAGGTGATGGGGCAGATCGAGAAGGAGCTGCTGGTGAAGGCGATTCACGCATCCAACGGAATCAAAAAGAAAGCTGCTAAGCTTTTACATATCACTTTCCGGTCGATGCGTTATCGTGTCGAGAAGTATGGTCTCGGTTCCGCCGATGACCTGGACGACGAATAAAAGGCGCCTGGCTACTTTTCTCTAAGCGCTGTGTCGAAACTGTGCTTAGAGAAGAGGGTAAGGGATTTGAATTACAGAAGTTGAGTTTCGAGCGGGTTCTCCCGCTCTTTTCTTTTCGGCAACTTGAAATTTTGTTTACCAAGAGCCGATTTCATATCCGCCAATGATTCTTTGGAAATTTCTTGATTGAGCCACTTCAGATGACTTTCGTCGAACGTCTGGCAATTCTCGGGTGAAAAAAGAAGATCAGGTTCAAGGGGAAGAGTGAGCTTGGACTGACCGATCAATCCGCTCAGGCTTGAGTAGGGCCAAGCTTCTACGTATTTACAAAGCCTGGCGCGGACTGGATTTTGGTAAATATATTTATAGGCGTTCATATAGTAATGATAGCTCGGGACTTCACCTTTGAACGCTCGCCCGCCCCATCGTTGATTGATGCGACCGCATTGAAGATTCATGGCCCGACTGGATGAACTCAGGAACTCGCAAAGAACTTTGCCAATTGGAACTTCGCTGACAGATGCAAGAAGGTGGAAATGATTAGGCATGAGGACGAACGCGTGGATCTTAAGGCCGTTTTTATAATGAGCGAGGCTGAGGTCTTCGCATAAAATTTTCCACACCTGATCCAGGCGAAGTGGGAAATGTTCGCGATTCGGACATCTGTCCGTAATATGGTACGGAAATGCGGAATATTGGGGTGCTGGTAATCGGGCCATGTCATCTTACAAATCCAAGGCCATGCCGCGCCGCTTAGGGAAAAGTAGCCAGGCACCTTTGTTTGATTTGTGACAGGAGTTGGAGGTGGCCTCGACAGAGAGTGGATTCGATGTGAGGCTTTGGTTGTGTCCGTTTGTCCGTTGTCTACAAACCACAAGGAGAACTTACGCATGAAACAGCCTTTGATGATCTCATTTTTCTCGATCTTGCTCTTCGCATTTCAGGCACTTGCTCAACAACAGCCGGTGCGTCCACCTGAATTAGATCAGAAGCTAGCGAACGATATGGCTCAAACCGAAACCCGCTGTGCCGAGGAAACAAACTACGACCACGCCAAGGCCAAGCTTTGGGAACACATCAAAGACCTCAGTCCTGAAGAGCAGGATATCTGCATTCGATCTTACACGGCGACTTATGGTGGTCTTTGCGATATCGAAACTCAAATGTACGACGATCAGCGGGCGATTCTGGAGCCAGCCTCGATTCACCGTCTGACCGATGGGCAGGGAACTCCCGAAAATAAAGGGCATATTCTGCTTGTTGAAATGAACAAAGAAAATCTGCAGGCTCGTTCCGAGTCCGGTCCATATATCGACAAATCTTTTCGCGAAACAAGATGCCCAGTGCTGCAAGGACTGAAAGGCAGCATTGCGAAAAAGAAATTGAAAAAGAGCGTCAACGAAAAGCTCGAACAGAAATCAGCCGAGCTGATGGCGACGCCACTGATTGTCGATTAAGAAACGTTTTTTGCCGTTTATCAAATTCAGAAATTCTCAACGCCGATGATTTCATCGGCGTTGTTATTTGGTCCTGCCTTCGATAGGATGCCAGCATGTCGTCGACCTATGCTGTCTGTCCAAAATGCAGTTCTTTAAATCGAGTGGAAACCATAAAGGCGCTGGAGCAAAAGCCAACCTGTGGGAAATGCCAAACTGTTCTACCGTTTCATACGCTGGTCTCTGAGGTCAGAGGCGAAGATCTGGGGCGCATTCTGCGTAAAGCGGATACGCCAGTGATTGTGGATTTCTGGGCCGCTTGGTGCGGCCCATGCAAATCATACGCGCCGATCTTCGAGCGCGCATCGAAACAAAACCAGAACGCCGTCTTTCTGAAAGTCGACACCGAGCAAGCTCAACGTCTCAGCCAAGAGCTGGGCATCCGCGGAATTCCGACAACCATCGTGTTCAAGCAGGGCCGCGAGGTCCTGCGTGAATCCGGAGTGTTGCCGGAAGAGATGATCGCTCGGATGCTGGTTAAAGTTTAGCCCTGATGCAGGGAAACGCCTTTCATTCGGATGCCGATGTCGTCCCAGCGGAAGCCATTTTTTTGTTCGAACTTTTCGATTTCGGCGTAGTAGGTATTTTTATACAAAGACTTTAGGACCGCAGTTTGTTTGGTGAATCGGGCAAAAGAAATTGCGTGAGGCATGCAGAAGGCCCATTTGCTTTCTTCTAAAACCAAATCCACGACGGGCTTGGGTGCGAGCTCGGTGAAGAGTTGCCAGTCCGCGGACTGTTCGCGCTTTTTGGCATCGGCGGTCAGCAAGCACATTCTGCGAAGTCCGTTGCTGCGGGCCAGATCCCATCCCGTGTATTCAGAAATTATTTTCATCAGGTCTTCGTGGTAGACGATGACTCCGCGATTGGGCTCTAGCCAAGCTTCGATATTTTTTGAAAGAAATCCGTACGAGTGGGGTTTCAGCGAAGATCGGCCTAAGAGTTCGATCCGGTCGATAATCTCTTGCGTGTGCGGACGCCAAATTGCTGTGATGTTGATGATGTCCCGAAAGCTACTGATTTTTTGATCTCGCAGGTACTGGGTCATCTTTCCCAAGCCTAAGAACGTCGGATGGAAGCGCTCATAGTTCATAACAAGGGCGTCTTCCGAGAAATCGAATTGAAATATTTTTTCGATTTCGGCTTTCTGGAAATGGCCCAGCACGACCGAAGAGTTATCGTCGATCTGATCGTAGTCGATTTCTTTTCCGATGGCGCGGTGGACACCTTGGACGACATCGATCAATGGCATTTTGAAAGCTTGGATTTCGCCGGTGGGGAGGGTGCGATTGATTTCGCGGCAGAAATCGACGAACTCTTGTCCGCGCTCGTACTCGACATCAATATGAAAGAAAGGCTGCTGAGTCGCCAAGCGCTCGGGAATCATTTCGTGTTTTAGTGGATCAACGCCTGAGACGCCAAGTCCGAACAGTGAGAGACTGGCGGGGCCACTGCCGCGAGCGGTTCCTAAGGTTAGATTTTTGGCCTTCGCAAAAGCGATGCACTTTTTGATCCCCTGGATAAATTCGCCGATTTGTGGGTGGCTGAGCCATCCGTCGCGCTTGAGATATTCGTGCGCCGAATCGGGCACCTGTGTGTAGCGGTCTTGTAGGCCCTTGATGATTTCGTCCCTGATTGTTTCCATATAGAGATTCCTTTCCTCTTCGGTGAGACATTCACCGGTTTCAATTTTGTTTGAAACGGAAAGGAGGTTCTGAATTTCCACGCGGCACTGGTGAAGTCTTGTGACTTCTTGATCAATCTCCAGCAGTCGCTGCTGCAAACGTTCGTTCAGTTCTTGATTCGAGAATGTCAAAATCGTTTTGATGTCCTCGAGACTGAACCCCAGCTTCTGCAAATCGCGGATGCGACTCATTTGCTGAAGTAATTTTTGATCGTAAGTGCGGTAGTTATTTTCCTCGCGCTTGGACTTTGGCAGAAGGCCAATGGATTCATAGTAGCGCACGGTGCGCGCCGAAACCTGAGCCTGTTCTGCAAACTGTCCAATCGAAAGCATTTTGAAATTCCTTGATGGATTCCTTCCCATAAATTGACCATAAGGTTTGACGTAACGACAAGGTCAACACCCCCTGGACTATGAATTTTGGACTGACTCGACGAGCAATTAGGTAGTTAGCAGGCTATTTTCCGATCAGTTTTCGAAGGATGAGTTCCTCTTCGCATTCTGGATTTTCGGGATGCAGAATTTTTTTGAAATCGGTGAAACCACATTTTCGGT
>CBIHPB010000271.1:0-5258 GCA_966211485.1 uncultured Bdellovibrio sp. | reverse complement strand
GCAAGTGATCGGCATCGCCTTCTATCTCAAAGAAGCGGACCGCGTATTTTCCCGTGTAGGTTTCCCAGCGACCGGTTGACAGCTCGAATGGAAAAACACCGTCTCCCCCACGGGCAAAACTTGGGCTTGCCGTCATCAGCTGGCAGAAAAAGAGGCTTAAAAAAATCACGAGGGCTTTCATGGTTTCTCCGTTACAGGCAATTGGTAAGTTAACATTCGGTGATTAAATGAATATCCACTGCGCGAACGCAGGATCGCTTCGGCATCTGGGAAAATCGGCTCCAGCGCCTGTCGCAAACGTTTCAGCGTCACGTAGATTTTGTTGTCATGCATCAGGGGCGAGTAAGTTTCTTTCCAGATTTTCTCGACCAGCTCTTCTTTCGAAAAAGTGACGCCTGGATTTTCCAAGAACAAAGTCAAAAGATCGCGAAGCACGAACTGCCCTTGCAGCGAAATCTGACCCACACCTTTGCGCACAACCATCCCCGTATCCGGATCAAATCGCACGTCAAACGCCGGTTTGCGGCCGGATTCCTCGAGGCAGTCGTTCAGGGCTGCTGTCAAAATTTTCGAAGTCCGCGGAAGTTCCTGCGCACAACAAGTGCTCTTAGCCAATTCGAGGTAAATCTGCGCCGAGGCCAGATCTCCGGCTTTTTGGTATGTCGTTCCCAGCAAATACAAGGTCTGCATGTATAAGTAAACATTTGGATGAGTGCGCAGATGCTCGAAAAGTTTTCGCGAAATGCCCAGCGCTTGCTCGGTCTGCAGTCGGTTGCGGTAAATAAATCCCCGCACCAGAAGCGAAAACCCGCGTAGATCAGGCACTTTGCAATGTTGCAAAAGCTGCTCGAGCTTTTCGATCTCTTTCAGACAGCGATCATACTCGTTCATGCGGTAGTAGGCGTTGGCCACACCGTAAACGGCGTAAGACAGATTTTCCAAATCATTCAAAGGCAGACAGATCTCAAGTGAGGTCTGAAACTGTCGCAAAGAATTTTCCGGTCCCTGCGGTTCGGTGTAAGACAGAACTCCCAAAATGTAATGAATTTTGGCACGCACATTCGGCGCTAAATCCGGCAGCGAACGCATGCCATGAAGCTGCAGCGTACACTGCAGCAGCTCTTCTTTTTTCTCCTGCTCAAGACAAATCAAAGTGATGCAGGACAGACATTCGATTTCCTGCCATCGATCGTGATTTTTCTGCGCGGTCAGCATCACTGCTTGGAAACCCTTCAAAGCCTGAGAGAACTGGGCCAGCAGATAGTGCGAGCGGGCCTGCTCAAAAGTCGTGTCAGCTAAGGCTGTCACTGTCGATCCGGCGGTCTGTTGATCAGTTTCCGCCTTGTGAAAAGAGGTTTCCAAAGACATGGTCTAGAACTGTAGTGGGCCTGCTGGACCTTCCGGTACTGAATTGTGGTGATAAAACCTTAAATGCTGTGAAATGCAGCACCTCGCCGGCCACGAACAGCCATTGCGACGCGTCTTTTATGCCTTAAAAACCAGCACCGCCTTTCGTCCTAACTTTACGCATTAAGTCTCATGATTGATTGGGAAATCGTCTAAAATAAAGGGGTTGAGGAGACCTCTTTGTCACAAGCCCGAACAGCAGCCTCCATCGAGATCGAAATTCAGAATCTGCTGACTCATCATCAAACGTCGGATCTGGTGGCTGATTACCTCATCAAAAAATACGAACCCCGCAAACTCACACTCCCCGAATTTGAAGCGCTGGCCACTTTCCTGATGCACGGTGGATTTCATGCCAGCCTGGTCGACATGATTTCGCGCAAGCTCAGCGATGAAGGTTCAGATGTTCCGTGGGGACATTATGCCGAAGCGATTTTTCTGGCAGCGCAAAAAGAAATCAACATCAGCATCAAGTCCGCCATCTACCAAGGTGCGGAAGAAAGTTTTGCGCTGAAAAGTCTGGCGCGCACTTATGTGCTGGACGAGTTCCGCCCGGAACTTGAAATCCAGCGCAATATGCGACGGCGCGAGCTCGCCGAAAAAGCCGGCAAACGCAAGAAGGATATGCTCGATCAGCTGGCGGTTCTGCGCTCGCAAAATCTCTACCAAGAAGAAGACAAGATTTTGGATACCTTAATGCGAATCAATCCAGGTGACATGCAGATCTACAAACTGCGCGTCGATCTGCGCGAACGCATGGCTCAGGACTACATCAACAAACGTGTGGACCGTCCACGCAAAGAAATTTTCTTCCCCGTCTTTGAACCCATCGACGAAGAAACTCAGAAAATGCTGAACGCCATTGAAGCCTCTATGTTCGAGGCTTTAGCTTACGCTCAGCACATGGCCAGTGATTTCGCCATTGCACAGATGCTGTGGGACAATCACGAAGCCGCCCTGCGCCTGATCGACAATGCGCCCGAATCCGAAGTCAAAGACTGGACACGCGCCGAGATCCTGCTTCGCAGCCGGAGATTCCTGGAACTTTTGGACGAGCTCTTGGTGCTGGAGAAAAAATACGAAAGCGATCCCGAGACCGTCTTTGCCGCCCACTACTTGCGAGCGCAAGCGCTGTGGGGGCTTGAGCAAAAAAAATTGGCGATTGAAATTTTAGAAGGTATGGTGGTCGCGCGTCCGCATTACCGGGCTGCGCACTCGCTTCTGACCGAGTGGAAGGAAGACTTTCTTTGATCACCAAACGAGTCCTTCTGATTTTGCTGCCTGTGTTTTTGGGACTCGCCATCTTGTTTGGAATCTATCGTGCCGTGAAACCAAAAGTGCAAACCTGGATCCTGGCACAGGTCAACCGTCTGTCCGAGGAAAAGTCTCCAGTGCGCGTGCACATCACCGAGGTCGACTGGTCCTTGCTGTTCCCCGAAATTCAATTGCGTGGAATCGAGCTGGGCTCGAAAGACATCGAAATCCCGCCAGTGAAAATTGAATCGGTCACAGCCAGCCTCGATCTACTGGCCGCACTGGGTGGACGAATTGCAATTTCCAGTCTCCTGATCGAGCACCCTTCCGTTGAAGTCGATCTGGACCCCTACCTGACTTCGTCTAGCAGCAAATCCGACACCCGCCTTCCCATGGACGAGCTCTTTGATCTGCTGAAAAAAGTTCCGCTTTCAAAAATGGGTCTGCATCAGGGAAATTTCCTGCTGCAATCGGAAAAGCTGAAGGCCGGTCTGCTGTTGGCATCGACGGATCTTTTGATCTTGAACCGAAAAGACAAAATCAACGTGCAGCTGGATTTCAATGACGCGATTTTAGATTTTGAAAAAACCGGCGAGATTCCATTTCGCATTCAGGGCGAGGTGATGTTCTCGCCTCAGACTTTGGATATCTCAAGCCTGAAGGTCTCTTTGTTGAATTCGCTGGTCACAGCTAATGGTTCGTTCACCGATCTTCCCAACCTAATCAACAAGCCGACCGGCGATGTTGAACTGGAAATCTTTTCGGATCTCGAACGCCTCTCAAAGGCCGGAAAAAATCTGATGAGCTTTCCCAGCCTGCAAGGAAAGCTGGATGCCTCGGGCCGCCTGTCGCTGGATGGGCTGAAAAAAATTGAATCCGGTTTCAAGGTGAACGCGCAAAAAGTGCAAGTGAACCAATTCGATATCGGTGATGTGCAGTTCCAAGGGGCCTTGCAAAAAGAGCATTTGCGCATTCCAAAGCTTGAGCTCACCAATGAAGCGGGTCTCGTCGACGTCAAAGGATTCGATCTCGCCTTCCAAGAGGTCGATGGCCACACCAAGCTTTCGGTGCAAGGCGATCTCTCTACCCAGCAAGTCGATTTGAATGAGCTCATGCAGCGAATCGGTCTTGGCGATTTGCCGATCGAAGTTTTTATCGCGGCCCAGTTTAAGTGTGCGGGACCGATCTTCCCGGACGCGCAGATGCGCTGTGAAGGCCAAACCTCGGGCGAGCAATTGGAAGTCCGCACCGGCGATAAAGTTGAAAACACACTAGTGCTGGTCGATGATTTTGCGGCGACCGGAAATTTCACCATCTCCAACAAAGACATTCGCTACCAGGCCGATCTGAAAGTGAAAAATGACAGCGGCAAAACCGACGGTGTCGTCAATTTCAAAGACGGATTTAAAATCAACTACAGCTCGCCAAAATTTGCGTTTAGCAATATCCGGCGACTGGCAGGTTTGAAAATCGAAGGCGTCACCGAGCTTGCTGGATCCGTCCAAGGCGATTCGCATGCGGCCACTTTTGCCATGGATCTGAAAACCAAAGGCCTTTATTTCGAAGACTTTTTCTTGGGCGATGCGGCCGGCAATCTGGCTTACGAAAAAGGTGTTCTGCATTTCAAGGATGTCAAAGCCAGTTTCGGTACCACCAACTATGAAGCGCAAATCGACGTGGACTTGAACAAAGGCCGTGTCGCGGCCCGCGGGCAACTGCCGAAGATGGAGATCAACGAGCTTCTGAATGTTTTCTCTCGCCGCTTTGTGATGCCTGTCTCTGTCAGCGGCATTGGCTCGGCACAGGTTTCAGTCGAAGGACCCTTCGCGCTTGGGAAACTTTCTTATGATCTGGAAGCCAGTCTGATCCGTGGCTCGGTGGTGGGTGAAACTTTTGATCGCTTGGATTTGAACTTACATTCTGAATCTGGTGAGATGGTTGTTCGCCGTGCCAAGATGACCAAGGCGCAAAACAATATCGACGTTTCCGGCGTGGGACATCCGAATGGCGATATCGCTCTTCGCATCTTGGGAAATCGGCTGGCAATTGAAGAGTCCGAAAATATCTCAAAGCTGGGTTCGCAGATTTCAGGTCTCTTGGATGTGGACGCGAGCCTGAAAGGATTTATTCTCACGCCAGATATTTTGATCAAGGGCCGCGCCTATCAGCTCAATATCGAAGAAAAAGATTTTGCCGAAAGCAAATTTCAGCTCGAGCTCAATCAACAGGCGATCAATGGCTCGACCGATTTGTTTGGCGGCCAGCTGATCACCCAGTTCCGATTTCCTTTGCACGAGAACGGTGCATTCAATCTGAACCTCAAAGCTAAAAACTGGAACTACACCACGGTCTTTGCGCTGATCGGTGGCGGCTCGCTTTTGAACGAGTACAAAGCCTCTCTGACTGGCGATCTGGATCTGGCCAGCGAAAAAGGCGGTCTGTGGACGGCGACTGGAAAAGGCACGATCTCGGATTTCCTGCTTCAGCGCGGGGGACTGAGCCTGCGCAACCGATTGCCGATGGAACTGAATATGGTCAACGGCACGGCCAGCCTGAATCAGTTCCGGATCGATGGCGATCAGACTTACTTTGCGGTG
>CBIHPB010000270.1:0-5263 GCA_966211485.1 uncultured Bdellovibrio sp. | reverse complement strand
TGTTTGGAGGCTGTTGGTGTGGTTTCCGGGCGACAGTTTCGTCCTGTTACCGCAGATCGCCAGCGCCGAATACCGGATGACAGGTCCGGGACGCAGTCATAGCCTGAATGTCATAGCCCCAAAGTCAAAGACATCTGGTGGAGGATGGCTGATGTTCAATCAATTTTTACGGCGTCGTGAATTTATCAAACTTTCTGGATTGGTTGTTGGAGCGTTGCCTTTTCTGGGGCGCCAAGCGCAGGCGGTGACGCCTCGATTTTCAAAAAGTCAGATCGGAGCCTTGCAGGGACCGACCAATGCGAACTCGACCCTAATCACAGTCGTGATTCACAAAGAACTGCAGCCTGAATTTTCGGTCACAAACGGTGGCGTGGTCGAAGCCAAGCGGCTGGACATGGGCTATCACGATTTTATCATCTACAATCTTTTTATCTCGGGGCTTCAGCTGGGGACGCCCTACACACTGCTGATCGAAGATCACAATCAGGGCATTTCGGCGATTCGAAATTTTCAAACTTTGGATCTCAGAAACACGGATGCCAAGATCGCAGTGATTTCATGTTCAAATCATGCCAAAGCGGATCTTCAGACATTGATGTATCAAAAGCTCAACGCTTCGGCCCCGGATGCGATTTTCTTGATTGGGGATATGGTCTACGCCAATCGGCCTGCGGATACGATCATGGGGCGACCGGCGCCTCCGGATAAAGCTTACGAGCTTTACATCAAGACCTTCCTGTCTTTGGACCTTTACACTCAGGCCAATTTGATTCCGTCATTTTCCCTTTGGGATGATCACGATATGGGAAAAGACAATGCGGATTCCAGCCATCCAAATAAGGCCATCATGATGAAGATGTATCGAAACTTCTTCCCGATGGATGCGCGCATTTCGGAAGTGACTTTGGGACCTGGTATGAGCTTTTCTCTGGATGCCTTCGGTCTGCAGAGCATCTTCTTGGATGGGCGATTGTTTGCGGCTTCTGGGGGAGTGCTGGGTGCGGATCAGTTGCAGTGGGCGAAAAGCCAATACAGCCGAAACCGAAGCCGGAATCGAAATGCTTGCCTGATGATCTTGGGTCAGCAGTTCTGGAATTACAACGACATCCACGATTCGTATCAACGGCGTGCGGGAGCCGAGTTTGCTGGATTTTTGCAGCATCTGAAAACAAACCGCCGACCGACGATGTTTATCTCGGGTGATGTCCACTATTCACAGCTGCAAAAGATTTCAGCGGCAAGTCTTGGCTATCCGACTTACGAAATCACCTCCAGCGCCATCTTCAGTAGCAGTGCGAATGATCTGTATATTCGCGGCGATGGCAATCAGCTGAGATATTTTGGAAAACAAAATTTCCTGATGCTGGATCAGATTCAAGCGTCTGGCGTGGGCCTAGATTTGCGTGTGACCTGTGTTTCGCATCGATCTGATGTCGAGTTCCAAAATACGCTTTCGGTGTAAGCCATGGCGAATCTGGCTTTTCTGAATCGAATTCAGGAATTGACGCCGGAAAATTTCGATCCGGCGGTTTTGGCGCAAGATGATCGAGTGAAGATCATTTTCTTCTGGGGACTTCAGTGTCCCAACTGTGAAATCGCCAAACGCCATCTGGAAGAGCATCACATCGAGGCACTAATGCCGCAGTTTGATTGGTTTCACGTGAACACATATCTGCATTCCGATTTGGGAATTCGCTTCGGCCTTCACGGCATTCCGACATTTCTATTTTTCAAAAATGGCAGACCGCTGGGAAGGATCACATCATTTCCAGGTTGGGAGCCATTTTCAGACGTGCTCGGACGCTTTCGCGAGGCCTAGCCGGGCTAGCTGAGCTTTTTGGTAGCTGCCAATTTTCCCAGTATAAAGACAGCGAACCAAAGGATCTTCGGTCAGCTCGACATCTCGGAGATCACGTTCGATCTCGTCATCGAAAATCTGATTGTTAATCCGAATGTAAAGCGAAGTCAGAGCTTCGCCGTCTTGCAAGGCGCCCCATAGTCGTGACACCGGTATTTCGGTCGTCCACGATAACGTTTCCGTGTCGCCTTTGACGGGTGTGATGTTTCCCTTTTGAACTTGGTAGGCGAAGACGGTTTCCTTTCCCTGGTGATCGAATAGAGACAGTCGCCAGAGGCGAGGTTTTTGGAAAAACTCGTCCTCGGATTCTGCCACGTCCTTGTAGAGGTCTGGAATTTGATTCCGGCAAAAATCGAAGACCAGATTTTGCTCGTCCGGTGTAAGTGCCGGAAAGTGTCTGGCAATTTCTTGAGTTGGAGTTGGCATCACGTCTGGCTTGTAAGTGTAATCGACTGTTTCGGATTCCAAGGGCTTAATCCATGGCAGCTGCGGGCCGGGTTGCCAGTTGGATTTCCAAATCAACGAGCCGCCTGGATCCAGTCTTTGAATTTTCGTCGTAGGTAAAATCGGATGAATCTGCTGTGCAAATCCCGAATAAGAAATCGGGAAGAAGGCCTGGTTGTACCAAGACCATTTCTCCATCTGAAACTGGCAAGAGCTTGGAATGACCGTGCGCGGGTTTAAAATTTGCAATTGCTCGAGCCACTCTGGTGGAAGTTTTTGCGAGGAAGCTTGGGCTCGAAGAGGGGAGATTACTTCCAGTTCGCGCATGGTCTGAAACGGCCACAGAATCAAATCCCAGTTTGTCTTGGCGAGATCTTTAAGAACCTCGTCGTCGATCCAGGAATCCACCACATTGAGAATGTTCAGGTTCTGGATCTGAATGTGAAACAGGGAATCGACATCTTCGTCCAAAGCTCGTTTCGGCGTGACTGTGATATCTGAAATGTAAACCGGCTGATCCGGATGCAAAGCGATCACATTTGAAAATCCAAGCTGGTGAATCAGCTCGAAGAATTCGTCGTGTTTGCTGAAAAGATAGATCGGGGTCTGTCGATCCAGAAGATGAAGACTTGTCAGAGACAGGTGATCGTCATGAAAGTGCGAAATAAACACCGCTGAAAGTTGCAGGGATTGAATCTGCTTGAGATCAAATTGCACTGACGGAAAGGCAAAACAGTTTCGGCTGAAGGGATTTTCAAAAATCGGATCAAATGCGATGCGAGCTTTATCGGTTTCTAGGAGATAGCCCGCATGTAAAATTCGTGAAATTTGAAGGCTCATGATTCCATCAGGCTTAAAAAGACGAAAGCCCCGGGGTTTAGCCCCAGGGCTTTCATGGTTGCGGGGGCAGGATTTGAACCTACGACCTTCGGGTTATGAGCCCGACGAGCTACCGGGCTGCTCCACCCCGCGTCAAGATGGACAGACACTACCTACGGAAACCATCAAGGTCAATCTCCGAAGCTAATTTCTTTAAGGAAACACAAGTGGTCGAAAGAAATCGAGGCTTCTTTCGGAGATTTTGCCTGAAAATCGGGCTTTTCAGGTGTTGGTTTTCAAAATTTCGCCGATTGAAGGCGTCGGCCGACAGCGCTTTCTGGCCAGCTCTCGCCTGGCTGACTTGGCGAGATTTTGGTTTGAAATTTCAAACGAAATCGCCTTCACTGAAGAGCGATGGAAAATCTCTTGTTTCAACAGCTCTTTGAAAGTGAAAGTTCAACCTACACCTACCTGCTGGCGGATGCGAAAACCCGTGAGGCCGTGATCATTGATCCGGTGCTTGAAAAGGTGGATCGGGATCTTCTGTTGATCAAAGAGTTGGACTTGAAGCTTCTCTACATTCTGGAAACTCATGTTCACGCGGATCATGTGACCGGGGCCGGAAAAATTGCCGATGCCACCGGGGCGCAAATCGCCTTGGGCGCCGAGGCGCATGCGCAGGGAAATCACAAAGCTCTGAAAGACGGTGACACACTTCGTTTTGGTTCGCACATGATCAAGGCGCTGGCAACACCGGGGCATACCAATAGCTGCATGTGCTATTTGCTCGGGGATCGAGTGTTTACGGGCGACACGTTGATGATTCGGGCCAATGGCCGCACCGATTTTCAAGAGGGCTCGGCGCCGAAACTTTTTGATAGCGTTCACACCAAGCTCTTCAGTCTTCCGGATGAAACGATTGTTTATCCGGCCCATGACTACAAGGGCTTTACCAGCACCACGATCGGAACTGAAAAGAAATTCAACAGCCGACTGTCTGAAACGCGCTCGTTGGACGAGTTCGTGAAGATCATGGCCGGGTTGAATTTACCGCCACCGAAAAAGCTGGATATCGCTGTGCCGGCAAATTTGAAATTAGGACGAGTTTAATTTTTTAAAGGAGACTTTATGTCGACCACTCATTTTAAGGTTTTGATTTTAGGTGCAGGCTCTGGCGGAATTTCCGTGGCAGCCCGATTGAAAAAACAAATGTCGGCAAGTGACATCGGGATTATTGAGCCCGCTCAATTTCACTTCTACCAGCCGCTTTGGACATTGGTGGGTGCGGGTGTGGTCGATAAAGAAAAAACAAAAAAGACCATGGCCTCGGTCATGCCAAAAGGCGTGAACTGGATTCAAGACAAAGTGCAATCGGTCAGCGCTGAAGCCCGCAAAGTCACCTGCGCATCAGGAAAGAGCTATACCTATGATTACCTGCTGGTGGCGACTGGTTTGAAGTTGGATTGGAACAAGGTCAAAGGTGTCGAGGGAAATCTCGGGAAAAACGGTCTTTGCAGCATCTATCAATATGAAGACGCTGAAAAGACAGCTCAGATGATTCAAAGTTTCAAAGGCGGAGACGCCATTTTCGTGATGCCGCCGGTTCCGATCAAGTGTGCCGGTGCTCCACAGAAGATCATGTATTTGGCCGATGAAATTTTCCGCAAAAACGGTGTTCGTCAAAATTCCAAAGTGACTTTCGCTGCTGCTGGTAAGGTGATCTTCGGAGTTCCCAGTTTTGCGGCGGCACTGATGAAGGTCGCAGCTCGGAAAGAAATCAATCTTCAGTTTTCTCACAAGCTTGTGGAAGTCAAAGCTTCTGAAAAGCAAGCAATCTTCGAGAAAACGATTGAGACGACAGTCAACGGTGAAGTGAAAACCTCGGTTGAGACTGTGACCATGCACTATGATTTGTTGCATGTCGTGCCTCCGATGAGCGCACATGATTATATCCGCGATTCAGGTCTGGCATTCACCTCTGGAGCCCAGATGGGATGGATGAAAGTGGATCAAGCAACCTTGCAGCATCAAGATCATAAAAATATTTTCGGGATCGGCGATGTGACAGGCGTGCCAAATTCAAAAACGGGCGCCGCAATCCGCAAGCAGGCGCCAGTTGTCGCGCAGAATATGATGGATGTA
>CBIHPB010000269.1:0-5340 GCA_966211485.1 uncultured Bdellovibrio sp. | reverse complement strand
TGGTCGGATAGCCGACATTGATCTTGAACATGAAACGATCCATCTGCGCTTCTGGCAGTGGGTAAGTTCCCTCTTGCTCGAGCGGATTTTGTGTCGCCAAAACCAAGAATGGATTTTCCAGCTTGTAGGAAACTTCGCCGATGGTGACTTGTTTTTCGGCCATCGCTTCCAGCATCGCCGATTGAACTTTCGCAGGCGCGCGGTTCACCTCGTCGGCCAAGCAGATATTGGTAAAGATCGGACCTTTGCGCGGAACGAACTCGCCTGACTTGGGATTGAAGATCATCGTGCCGATCAAATCCGTCGGAAGAAGATCCGGCGTGAATTGCATGCGCTGAAATTCGAGAGAGATTGACTGCGAAACTGCCGAGATCGTCAGCGTCTTCGCCAAGCCTGGCACGCCTTCCAGCAGCACGTGGCCGCCAGTCAGAAGTCCCATCAAAATTCCTTCGACCATTTCCTTTTGGCCGACGACGACTTTGCTAACTTCAGCCATCATGCGCTCGACAAATTGGCTTTCCTGTTTAATCGCGGCGTTCAGTGCCATGATATCAATCTGCTGACCAGATTGGTGACCCGTATCCATTGGACCTCCATGAACCGATGAATGCTTTCTCTTTTGAGAGAACCCTCTGATTTTCCTCCTAATTTTCAACGGGCTCACCTCCTAATGCAAGGCGCTATTTAAGAGCTTCTCACTTGGCCGCCAATTGCCATCATTGCTTGCCAAGACACCCGAGCTTTGATGAAGTCTTCCCCATGCGAAATCCGACCAAAGTCTCGTCCCATGATTTCTCGATCTTCCCATTTTCACTCTCACGAGTGTCCTTGCGAGTTTGGGTTTTCCTGGCATTTCTCGCTCTCTTACATTTGATGGTCGGTTACAAAATTGGCGGCCGCGCAGGGTTGTGGGTGGGCTTTATGGCTGCCGCGACCTTGGTCCTGCTGGTTTATTTTTTCGCCGAGCCTCCACTGATTGCCCGATTCAAAGCTCGAAAGCTAATGGGCCAAGATCCTTGGAATTTACAAAGCACGGCTGCCAAGTACGCTCGCCTGGCCGGAGTCCCGCAGCCGGATTTCTATCTGATGGACAGCGAGACCGCCTGCGCCTTTTCGATGGGACCTTCTTGGCGTCGTGCGAACATCTGTCTTTCAACAGCGCTTTTGCAAAAGCTCGCACCCGAGGAAACCGAAGCCGTGGTGGCCCATCAAGTTTGTCATGTCAGACGGCTTGAGACTTTTTCTTTTTCCGTCAGCAGCGCGCTGGCGCATTCGCTAGTTGGTCTTGCGACCGTAATGGACTGGGGATGGCCTGGAAACTGGACAAAAAAAGGAATGAAACAGCGTCCCTTTTTGACGCTGCTGGCTCCGATTGCAGGATTGATTATTCGCATCGCCATCTCAGATCGAAACTATTTTGAGAATGACGACCTGGCTGCAAGTCTGATTCCAGACCGTAAAGTCCTGGCCAGCGCTTTATGGAAAATTGAAAGTTATTGTCAGACCCGGCCCCTTGACATCCCCCCTTGCACGAACCACTTATTTATTGTGAATCCCGAGGGCCTTCGGGATTCCAATTGGTTTTTTGTCACACATCCAAAGATGGAAAGTCGATTGAAACGATTGGCGGGCACGTACCCGCTTTAAAGGAGTTTGCCGATGCCAAACCTCGAAGCGTCTTTTTCTGTTCTCACTATGTCCATTGCCTCAAGCGCCGCCATGGCCTTGGGTCTGGCGCCCAATCCCAGCACGAACAAAACCGAAAAAGATAAAAACATGGCCAAGTTCAATATCGATCTCTTGGTCATGCTGAAAGAAAAAACCAAAGGAAATCTCAACGGTGACGAGCAAAAATTTATCGAATCCGTGATTTCCGATTTGCAGATGAAATTCGTTAACGAGAAATAACACCTCAAAAAAAGTTGAAGGAGGATGATATGAAAAAATCAAGTCTCGTTCTGAGTAGCCTCACATTGGTCGCCTTGTTCGCAGCGTTCAGCCTCACCTCGGTTGACGTCCAAATCCACCCAACGCCAGTGCCTGTGGCGAACGCACAAAAATCCATCGCCCCGCAATTGAAGTTTGGCGATCCCCTGCCAGCCAACGCTTTTGTTGAGCTTGCGAAAATGATCAACCCGGCGGTCGTGAATATTTCCACCAGCACGATGCCGAAAAATCCTTACGGTGGCCGCGGTGGTATGCGCGGACGCGATCCACTGCTCGATATGCTTCAAGATATGTACGGCATGCGAATGGGTCCCGGCGGCGGAATGCCAACGCGCCCGATGCAGGCTTTGGGAACAGGATTTATCATCCGTGAAGATGGTTTGATTCTGACGAACAACCACGTCATCGCGGGTGCTGATAAAATCCAAGTTCAGTTGTCCGAAAAAGATAAACTGTACGATGCGAAATTGATTGGTTCGGACGAACGCACGGATATCGCCTTGATCAAGATCACAACCAAAGACAAACTGCCGACAGCTCAGTTGGGAAATTCCAAAGAGCTTGAGGTTGGCGAGTGGGTGGCCGCTTTCGGAAATCCGTTGGGCCAGGGCCACACCATGACCAAAGGAATTATCTCAGCAAAAGGTCGTGAGATCGGCGAGATCAATAAATTCCCTCTGATTCAGACCGACACTCCGATCAATCCAGGAAACTCGGGCGGACCGTTGGTCAATATGCGTGGCCAAGTGATCGGCGTGAACTCGGCGATCGCGGCTTCGGCACAAGGGATTGGTTTTGCGATTCCAATTGATGATGTGAAGGCACTTCTCCCCACTTTGGAAAAAGAAGGAAAGATCAAGCGCGGTTATCTGGGGCTGGGACTGGATGATCTCAATCCGCAGGCCGCTCAGTACTTGGGCTTGAAAGACACTGAAGGCGCATTGGTCGCCGGTGTGGATCCGAAAGGCAATGCGGCCAAGGGTGGAATCCAGCCTTACGATGTGATCACCGAATTCAACGGCAAGAAAATCACCAATATGCAGACCTTGATGGATGCAGTTGGCGACGGCGCCATCGGTTCGACTGCAAAAGTAAAACTGATCCGCGAAGGTAAGACGAAAACTTTGGATGTCGTGATCGGCGATCGCCCCGGACAAAACGTGGCGATGAAAACAGCGCCCGAGCGCAAAGAATTCATTGGCCAAGCCGCCCCAGATGAAATGGGCTTCACCGTTTCCGATATGACTGATGAACTGAAGCGCGAATTCAAAGTCGACCCCGACACTGGAAAACATCCAATGATCGTGTCGGTCGAGCCGAATTCGAAGGCTGACGAAGTTGGGTTGATGCCTGGAGATGTGATCCTGGAAGTGAACCGCAAGCCGGTTTCATCAACCAAAGATGCTCTCGGAAATTTGAAAAAGGGTCAGAACACTTTGCGTGTTTCCCGCGGCGGTGCCACCGCCATCATCATGTTCTAATTTAGCGCCACGTTCCTCGGCCCTGTTTCTTGTTGCGGCACCCTGATGGGTGCCGTTTTATTTATCTTTGCCTCTGTCCAATCCCGCCGTTTTTGCAGAACTTGTCGACGGCTTTGCGTTTTGAACTGATACCCAGGTTCGGGCTCCTTCTGAGCCGCTCTCAACAATGTTATCCTGTTGTTGCCGATCCCATCTCGGAGGTATCGATATGAAAAACATCTTGCGGCCGCTGACCTTTGCTCTTTTGATTGCAAGTTCTCAGGCTGAGGCTTCGGGTTATCTTGGCGCCAATCTTTTTTACTGGAACACCGAGCACGATGATGGCACCAGCAATACGCGAACCAACCATAGCTATCCGACGTTGACCGGCGCATGGGTTGGCAGCGATGGCTTGGTCTTAGGCGTAACCTACAATTCTTGGACGAAGACGGTTTCCAGCAGTTCGACGACCACCTATTCCTATGTCGACTATGGACCGACGATCGGATACTTGACCGGCAATTATCATATTTTTGGAACTTATCTTTATAACGCCAAATATTCGGTCGAATCCGGAGGCACCACGACTTATTCCGGAACCGGAATGCAGCTTGAAGCCGGCTATCACTGGGCCTCTGGAAATTTGATGTTTGGGCCTTCCTTGATTTATTCGACCCGCACCTACACCAAACAGACAGCGCCTACCGAAACCAGCTTGTCACAAAATAAAAAACAAACAGACCTGATGCCATTTTTAAATTTGGCATACGAATTCAAGTAAGCGCGGCTTCCAAAGGACTGGGACCGCGTATGAGTAATGTGTATGCCCCGCTATTTGATCAGCTGATAAACCACGGCAAAATGAAAAGCGGCACCGATCACGGTGAAAAGGTGAAAGAGCTCGTGGTAGCCAAAAATTCCCGGCGCGATATTTGGTTTTTTCCAGGCATAGAAAACGGCGCCGATCGTAAACACGACTCCCCCAGCTGCCAACAGACCTAATGACGTCATCCCCAATGAGGCTTTCAGCTCGCCTAGGTAAGGAAGCGCCAGCCACCCCATGGCGATATAGAAAAGAGCCGTGAACCACTTGGGAGCTTTCACCCAAAAGATCGACTGAAAGATTCCAAGGATGGCGGCACCCCAGATGATCAGCAACAACCGATTGCCCTGATCTTCAGTTAAAGCCAGAAGGCAAATCGGAGTAAAAGTCCCCGCGATCAAAATAAAAATCGCGCAATGGTCGAAACGTTTCAGCCAAGCGCGTGGCTTTGGTTTCCATTGAGGGCGATGATAAATGGCGCTGATCCCGAACAGCATCAGCAGACCCAGTGAATAAACAATACTGGAAAGGTAAGAAACTTGGCTGGTGCTTTTGGCGATCAAAAGGATGCAAGCACCCAAGGCGATAAAAAAAGCTTCTTGATGGAGGTAACCGCGAAGTACTGGCTTGGTGCTGGTCATTGGGTGGCTCATAGCCCGGAAGATAATTTGAATTTGCCGAGCCCGCACCTTTTAATGCGCGGACTCGGTTCGAATCGATGGGTCGAGGGGCGTCGGTGTCCCAGCTCGAGATTTCGACCCCCAGACTGGATCAAAGTAATACTTATGGAGTTTGGCCCAAGGTATTGAATTCATATGCGATTCCACATTTAGGTCGAGCCCGAGCTCAAGCTTTGCTTTAGTTCCTGGACCAAAGGCCGATAAAATAGAGACAGCACAGAAGACAACCAGATTGGCGTCCAGGAGAGCATTATGAAGATCACTGAAGTGAAGGTATTTGCGGTCAACGAGGACCGTCTGAAGGCCTACGTTTCCATTACAATCGATAACGCGTTCGTGGTGCGGGACCTCAAAATTATACAGGGCCCCAGCGGACTTTTCGTCGCCATGCCGAGCAAAAAACGGAAAGACGGACAATTCCGTGATATTG